>JBCLEL010000247.1:0-3862 GCA_038913435.1 Chloroflexota bacterium | reverse complement strand
CTGATGGTCTGAAACGCAATACCCCGCCTTCCCACCGGCTTTCGGTGGTGCTAAACTCGCGGCAGCTTGAACGGTTAGGAGGCGCGTATTTCTCGGCGTTTGACGAAGGCGCATCAGCGTGAGTTCCGCGAAACAGCGGCTCCCTCGGACGGCGAAACAACCGGCCGGCCCGAGTACAGCGTTTCGGTAAAAGACCTGCCGGCTTCTGATCGTCCGCGCGAACGCTTGGCCCAGCACGGCGCCGACAAGCTGTCTACTCAGGAACTTCTGGCGATCCTGCTTCGCACCGGCGTTACAGGCGAGCCGGTGTTGGAGCTAGCCCAGCATTTACTACAGGAGTACGGCGGTCTCTTTGGACTGGCGCGCGCCACCTTCGCCGAGCTCACCAGGCGCAACGGAGTCGGGTTTGCCAAAGCGTCAACGCTCAAGGCGGCGTTGGAGCTAGCAGGACGGTTGAGCATGGAGGCGCAATCGCAGGAACTCACTGTCGTCCGCTCGTCGGAGGATGTTGCCAAGCTGCTGATGTGGACAATGTCGCCGTTGGAGCAAGAACAGTTCCGGATCCTGATGTTGGATATGAAAAATCGGGTCATACGCAACCGGATAATCTACTCCGGCAGCCTGAATTCCTCGCCAGTCCGCATCGCCGAGATCTTCAAACCGGCAATTTTGGAAGGCGCCGCCTCCATCATCGCGGTTCACAATCATCCTAGCGGCGACCCGACGCCGTCGGAAGACGACATCCGCACCACCGATGACATCCGCCGGGCCGGCGAGTTGGTTGATATACCACTGCTTGACCACATCATCATCGGCCGGCAACGTTATGTCAGCCTGAAAGAGCGCCACTCTGGATTCCCGTGAGATCGTGATGTCATCGAAACGCTGGCAGTCCGTCGCCGTCGTCTGCTGTATCCTGGCCTTTGCCCTGAGGGTGGTGGATTTGGGCAAGCAGAGTCTCTGGTGGGATGAGGCCCTCAGCGTCCTTGTCGCTCGCCAACCATTATCGCAGCTCTTGAGCGCACTTGAGCATTACGCAGACTTTAACCCCCCACTCTTTTATGTGATCATGCGCTATTGGATGCTGCTGGCCGGCCAGTCCGAGTTTGCGGTCAGGTGGCTATCGGTTGGCGCCGGTGTCCTGGCGGTGGCAGTCGCAGCAACCTTGGCTAGACGGCTGTTTGGCCCGGCCGGCGCCGCGCTGTCAGCCCTGTTCTTCGCTATCCAGCCGTTTCTGGTGTACTACGGCCAGGAAGCTCGCGGCTACACGCTGACTACTCTATTAAGCCTGCTGGTAATCTATTGGGCATTGCGAGGATGGCAAACCGGCTGGCGGCCGGCTTGGGGCGCCTTCGTGGTGGCTGCTGTGGCCTCAGTTTATAACTTCTACTTCTCAGTGCTGCTCCTGGCGGCGATACCGGTCGCACTGATTGGCGCCGGATTCACCCCTGACCGGGCGCCGCCGGCGGCGAGTGGACCAGCAAAGCTAAGGGCACGACTGGTTCAGTTGATGGCGGCTTATTCGCTGGTCGCGATTTTTTGCCTACCTTGGCTTCCAATCGTGATCGCCCGACAGACTTTCTGGCAGCCGGATCCGATGCTTACTCGCCTAGATCCTCAGGATATTATTAGAATCAGTTGGCCGTATATTGCAGCCGGCCTACCGGCATCGGTCGCCGTCACCTCGCCGTTGCTAGTGGCTGCACAGATCGCGGTGGGCATTGCCGCGCTGGTCGCAGTGCTACTAGCATTCACCAGAGTCCGGCTGGCGTCTTCCCTGCGCTATTGCCTTTTAACTTTCCTACTGACTACGATCGCCATCGTCACTATCGCCTATTTGAGGCCCAGCTTCCATCCCCGCTACATGCTAACTGGAAGTGCGGCGCTGTACCTTGCCATAGCCGGCCTGGCTGCCTGGCGACCGGCAAAGTCGCGGTTTCCGCTTGGGCTGGCGCTTGCCCTGCCGGCTTTTGTCGCCGCTCTGTACGGACTTTACCAACTATCAAACGACGCGAGGCTGACCAGAGATGATTACCGATCGGTCGTAGCCTACATCGCTGAGCGTGAGCGGCCGGGCGACATCATCCTGAGTAGCACCTCGCGATCCACTGAGGATCCGGCGCTGGCTTATTACTATAATGGCCGAGGCTCGATCCACGCTTTGACGCTTTTCCCCTATCGGGAGGCCGAGATCGCCTCCCAACTTGAACAACTGACTAGCGATTCGCTCAGAGTTTGGTATCTGCGCCACGAACAGCGCCCAACTGATCCTGAACGACTGGTGGTGAAACAATTGGCTGCCAACGGCCGGCTGGTAGCCAATCCTCGTTGGAACGATCTCGAACTATTCCTGTTCGACTTGCTTCCTAACCGTGAATTCGCGCCAACCCGTTTCTTGCCGGCCGCCGGCAATTTTGGCGGTCTGCTGGCGCTGACCGGCCTGGCCCTGCCTACCGAGCCGGTCGCCGGCGGGGATAAGCTGGATTTCAGCACTAGGTGGCAGGTCCTGCGCCCGCCTGGACGCAACCTTGGGGTTTGGGGCGAACTTAGGGACGATTCAGGAGTAAAGTGGGGACGCGAAGATCGCCGCCCAGCCAACGAACGGTTTAAATTGGGCGTAGGCTGGGTCGCCGGTCAAGAGGTCATGATCCGCCATAGCGTGCCTGTTTTAGCCGGGACACCGCCTGGTGTGTATCGCCTGAGAGTGGCGGTCTACGATCTAGATACACTTGTAGAACTTGAAACCTATGATGTGAATGGCGATCCGCTGGGTCGGGATTGGGATTTGGCAGGGGTAGAGGTGTCGCCATCGTTCAACGAGCCTGATCTGGCTGATTACCAAGCGCGGCCGGCCGATGCCTCCGCCAGTGGGATTCGTCTGCTTGGAGCTAGTATAAGTCCAAAGGCTCTCATGTCTGGTGATCGCCTGGATATAGACACACTGTGGTCGTCAGAGGTTTCTCAACCGGCTACTATTGCGCCTTCAGTGAGAGTCACTGACGAGGCTGGTGGGCTATTGGCAGAACAACCCATCGTGGCTGGTTATCCCCCTAGCAGATGGTCTAAAGGCCAATATGTGCGATTGAAGGGCGAGGTGTCTCTACCCGCTGATGCAAAGCCCGGTCGTTACAAGGTTGTAATACCCTTAGCTGACGGCCGCGTCGTGGAGGTGGCCGCAATCAATCTAGCCGATTTCCAGCGCGTCTTTCAACCGCCCAAGGTGGCAACTCCGACTGAAGCTATCATCGGCGGGATCGCACAATTGGTTGGTTTTGAGATAAGTTCTTCAGAGGTGCGGGCCGGCGGCAAACTATCAATCAGGTTGGTATGGAAGGCATTGACACCGACATCCACCAGCTTCCGGGTGTTTATCCACTTGGCAGGTGATGACCTGCGTCCCAAAGCCCAAAAAGACGGCGAGCCTCAGCAGTGGCAGCGGCCTACCACCGGTTGGCAGTCGGGAGAGTATGTCGAGGACCGCTATGAGATTCCTTTGCCTGATGAGATGCCGGCCGGCCAATACCAGATTCTGGTTGGAATGTACAATCCGGTCACCGGGCAACGGTTACCGGCCGCCGGCAGCGGGGCCGCCGGCGACTTCATCCGGCTTAGCAGGATTGAGGTCAAGTAGCCGAATGAAGTCGCGTAATCGTCGCATAGCGGGGTTTTGTAATTGTTCAGATTCCAGGGGTTTCGTCCCCCTTACTACCAGCATTGGGTGAGTGAGGCCGACCTCATCCCCCTGACCCTCTTTCTCCTGCGAGGAGAAGGGGAACTCCACTCGTGGGGGACACCCCATAGGAGTGGGCATGTTTTTCCAGGCTTCGTCATCTCCACCAAAAAATGCATTTCCGATATAGCT
>JBCLEL010000246.1:0-3865 GCA_038913435.1 Chloroflexota bacterium | reverse complement strand
ACCTGATTTTAGATTTTGGATTTTGGATTTACGATTTTAACTATCGGTCTCGATTATTGATGCTCTCCGGCTAAGCGGCTAGTAATGAATAGTCTCTTTCGATACAAAACGCTCAACCTTGCGCCAGCGCGTGGCACTCGCCCGGTAGTGCTCGCGCTGGTACAAGGGGCAGATCTGGCCCGGCGGGTCTATGGCCACTATGTCGCTACCCTTTCTCACCAGTGTATATTTCCGCTTCTCGATCCAGATGGTCTCGCTGTGCTCCGTGATCGGGAAAGTCAGGGTCACCACATCGCCCGGCTTGACCTCGCCAATTTCGGCGTAACGGCCGGCCCAGCCCAACGGACGCTCAACCTCAGCCACCCGGCACACGGTATCGGCCGGCTTCACCCATTCAGGAATGCGTATCGAGAGGTCGACCGGCTGCTTGACCTTCACATCCACCTGGCCCACATAAGGGATGTGGCTATCAATATCAGCCCAGCGAGAGGCGCGATTCAGCAACAGGTTCACCCGCAGCTTGCCATCAGTGTGGGTGAGGATATGGTCCCAGAGATAGTAGATCGCTCGTGTCCCGTTGCCAGTGCAACAGTGCACAATATAAGCGCCCCAGTCGTTCGGCTCCGGGCAGGCGGCAAAGGCCCCGATATTGCGCTCGATCACCCGGTCGGTAGTTTGATACATCGGGTCAATCGCCGAAACTGGAAACTGCGCTGAGAAACGCTCCAGATAGTGGCCCCGGCTTGGAGTCAACTGACCCTCGGCGAACATATTGCGGGTCCAGCGGTCGACATCGTCCCAGTAGTCGCCGACTCCGGCATCGGTGAGCTTCAGGCCGATGGCGATCATATCGGCGACTTCGCATAGCTCCGAGTGCTCGAACTCCCAGCTACCCAGGTTCTCCGGGAAATAACCTAGAAGGACATCGCCGCTGGCTTTGCCGTACTCGTAGCCCCTACGCACTAGCTCCAGCAGATCAGCATCCCCAGTTATCCGAGCGTATTCCAGCATCGCTATTAGCGCGTAAGTGTGCATGTGAAAGTGCGCCCATTTAACACGGGGCTGCGATTCGGGCTGGTCAGGGGTAAAGCTGCCGTCTTTGCCAAAGTAGCGCAACTCGTCCAGGACATAGCGAATGAGCTTGCCGGCCAGCTTGACCGCCGACTCGTAGCCGGTCTGGCGGTAGGTATGCACCAGTCCCAAGGCGACGAAGGCAACGTGGGCGCCCATAAGCGGATAGGACTTGCCGAACTCGTCGGCGCTGCCCTTTTTGGCGTAGTGGCTTGACGGCGCGTAAAAGGCGTAGCTGCCCCGGTCCACCGCTAGGCTGGCAAGCCCGTCTACCACACGCTCAGCCTGCTGTCGCCAGAGATGACCACCGTCGCGTACTTGGTAGAGCATCATCGCCGACAGCAAACGTCCGCCAAAGAACGGCTCGATGAACTGGTCTCCGTCTTCGGGCGTGACGTTAAAGGTAGCCCCGTCGATAAAGGCCCAGGGCCGGCCGCGTAGCGGCGTATAGACGATTCCATCCGGCCCGATCCGGCGCAACGCCACTTCCATCCAGCGACGGTCTACCTGCGTATTCAGATCGCTGCCAGTAATGATGCGCATCAGCGGCAACGCCTCCATAAACTTCACCAGACACTGGTCGCTGTAGTCGTGCTGCATCATCGGCGGGTTCTGGCGGAACCTGACGCGGACGTACTGTTCGTAGTCCGCTTCGGGGTCGGTGGCGCTGGTGAGGACGTTCACTGCCAGTGCCGCGCGCTCCTGAAGATCGAGCGTGTCCGGCACAATCGCGGAATAGCTTTCACCTTCGTAGGCCGGGATGTTGAAGTCCGGTATATCCTCGCGAATGTAGCCTATCGGATCGCCAGGTTTCCAGGACGCTAACTGTTGAGCACTCATATCAGGGCCACTCCCTATCCCTTCACGCCGCTGATTACCACACCCTGGATAAAGTAGCGCTGAGCCAGGAAGAATACGATCACCGGAATCATAGTGGTGACGGTCGCTATCGCCATGATCCAGTTGAACGGCTTTGGCTTGTAGCCGAGGCCGGACTGCTGGGTAAGCTCCCAAATCCTGTAATGCAGCGCCAGTGTGTATTTGTCCATGGTGTTCAGGTAGATCAGTGGCGCAAAGTAGTCGTTCCACTCAGCCATAAAGGTGAAGATCGCCACCGCTCCTAAGGCCGGCAGCGACATCGGCAGGATGATCCGCCAGTATATCCCTAGCGGACTACACCCATCTATCTCCGCCGCATCGTCATACTCCTTCGGTATAGTCAGGAAGAACTGCCGGAGCATAAAGACAAAGAACGCGCTGGTCGCAAAGAACGACGGCACGATCAGCGGCAGAAACGTGTTCAGCCAGCCAAAGTCGCGGAACACCAGGAACTGTGGTATCAGCGTCACGTGATACGGCAGCATCATTGTGCTCAACACGATAATGAATAGCACATTCCTCAGCGGAAAGTTCAGCCGGGCAAAGGCAAAAGCCGCCAGGCTACAGCTAAGTATCCGACCGATCTCAACGCCAATGACGATGATCATTGTGTTACTGAAGCCTGACACGAACGGGAATTTTGACAGCGCGTCGGGATAGTTGCGCCACTCAAAGCTGGAAGGGATCAGGTTTGGTGGAAAGAGGAAAACGTCAGGCTCCGGCTTGATCGAAGTAGTGATCATCCAGATCAGTGGGAACATGAAGATAGCGGCGCCGCCTATGAGAACTACATACAGCATAACCCGGGCGAACAGTCGTCCCCATAGGATGCGGCTGATCGTGGCCGGCCGGACGCGGGCAATAGCGGTTGGGGTCCGACTGGTGGTTGCCATCGCTACTTACCCTCTTCACCAAACTCATAGTAGACGAATCGCCGTGACGCCAATAAGCTCAGGAGTGTCAATAGCAGCATTATTATCAGCAGGACCCAGGCCAGAGCGGCAGCATAGCCCATCTCGAAGTATTGCCAGCCGATGCGGAAAAGGTAGAGCACGTAAAATAGTGAGGCGTTGTTTGGCCCGCCGGCGGTTCCGATGTAGCCCGCCGTAAATATCTGGAATGATCCGATCATCCCGGTCAGAAAGGTGAAAAGGATGACCGGCGAAGTCAGCGGCAGGGTGACATGGATCAGGCGGTGCCAGGCGTTAGCCCCGTCAACCTTCGCCGCCTCATACAGTGTCGTCGGCACACCCTGCAATGCCGCCAGATAAAGGATCAGACCACCGCCGGCCCCCCACAGATGCATGATCATAAAGGCCGGCAGCACCCAGTCCTCCGAACTGAACCATTTCGGCCCCCTCAACCCGAACTGCATGAGGGCCGCGTTGATGAGTCCGAAGTCAGGGTTGTACATCCAGATCCAAAGATAAATCGCGGCGATGGCCGGCACAATGGAAGGCACGAAGTACATCGTCCGCCACACCGAAACGCCCACTACCTGCTGGTTGAGAAGGAGAGCTACGAGGTAGCCAATAATCACACCGGAGGGGACAGCCACCAAACTGTAGGTGAAGGTTATCCGAAGCGACTTCCAGAACAGATCGTCCTCGAAAAACATCTTTTGGTAGTTCTGGAAGCCACAACAGGTTATGCCTTTCAAAATCGGAAAGTCGGTAAATGAGTAAAACAATGAAGCGAAAACCGGGTAGGCGGTAAAGGCAAGGAAGCCGATGATCCACGGTAGCAGACAAACATACGCATAAATCGCCCGCCGCCGGCTAATCGGGGATTGCCACCAGCTACGCCTGGCTGCCACGATGGCCCCGCCGGCGATTGGCGGCGGGCCGGCCCTACCTCCAGCCGAGCTAAGACTCATCTGAAAACCCCTCCTCTCATAAAGGCTATCGCTGGCCTG
>JBCLEL010000245.1:0-3871 GCA_038913435.1 Chloroflexota bacterium | reverse complement strand
CCTGGCCCCTTCTCCTGCGAAGAGAAGGGGAAATGATTAGTGGGGGACACCCCACATCCCCCGTCAGTGGCTTCGCCCCTGCACCCCTTAGAGTCCGACTAGCATAGCCTTAGACCTCGTTTGAGTTAACACTAAGGATGCTCACGGCTGTAAGGCGACCATTTGGATGTGAGAACAGATTCTCCCGAAAATGGTCGTCTGGTGTCAGAACCATCTTCATCATCCGTGGCGCTCGCGCAAGCGAGCATGGTTGTTTTCAGGGGAATTCGGATGCTTGCGGTCAGGATGTTCAGCGTTATATAATCGGGTAACTTGGGGGAACTGAGAGCGGTCTGCTCTCAGTTTTTTTGCTAATGCCGTATCGTATGGCCCTACAGAGTTTGAGGGGAAATCCAGATGAGTGACAAGCCAGTCTTTTTGACGCCAACCGGTCTTAAAGAGCTGGAAAAGGAACTCGCCCACCTCCGTGAAGTGCGTCGAGCAGAAGTAGCTGAAAAGATAAGGACCGCCAAAGAATTCACCGATACCACCGACAATGCTGAGTTTGACGAGGCCAAGAACGAGCAGGCGTTTGTCGAAGGTCGTGTCTTGACGATCGAGAGGATGTTAGCCAACGCGGTTATCATTGACGTCGAGCATGCCCGCCACGACATCGTTTCAATGGGGACCACCGTCAAGGCGAAAGACGATGACGGCCGGCTAGCAGCCTATACCATTGTGGGTTCGGTCGAGGCAAACCCCAAAGAAGGCAAAATCTCCAACGAGTCACCGGTCGGCCAGGCATTGCTGGGCAGGAAAGTTGGTGACCGGGTAGAGATCATGGTGCCAGCCGGCACCGTCCACTATACGATTGTCAGCATCGAGTAGAATTTCTCCGCTATGAACGACGCGGTTGAACCGGCGACTATGGCAAACGCTAACCCTTATGATGCAACCGATGAAAGGTTAGTCCGGCAGCGCGTCCAGAAGTTAGAGCAACTGCGTGGCCTGGGCATTGATCCATACGGCAACCGTTATCAACGCACCCACCTATCGTCAGTAGCTCTAGCCAGTTTCGACCAACTGGCGGGTCAGACCTTACGGTTAGCCGGACGGGTCGTGAGCAAGCGAGTAATGGGCAAAGCGAGCTTCGCTCACCTGCTTGATGACGCCGGCCGGATTCAACTTTTTTTCCGGGTTGATCTGCTTGGCGATGAGAGCTACCAGCGATTCCGCGATCTGGTGGACATTGGCGATTTTATTGGCGGTGAGGGCACGCTATTTCGCACTAAGACCGGCGAGATAACGCTGGAGGTCAGGCAATGGACTTTCCTGACCAAAGCGGTGCGTGGCTTGCCGGAGAAATGGCATGGGTTGACCGATGTCGAGGCCCGCTACCGGCAACGCTATCTCGACATCATCAGCAATCCGGGGGTCGCCGCCGTTTTCCGGCTTCGCAGTAAAGTCGTGGCGGCGATCCGCCGTTTCCTGGAAGGGCACGGATTTACCGAGGTAGAGACGCCGGTCCTGCAACGGCTCTACGGCGGCGCCTCGGCCCGGCCTTTTATCACCCATCACAATGCCCTCGACCGCGACCTGTATTTGCGGATCGCAACCGAGCTGTACCTGAAGCGGATGGTCGTCGCCGGCTTTGAGAAGGTATATGAAATCGGTCGGGTCTTTCGCAACGAAGGCATCTCGACCAAGCACAATCCCGAATACACCCTCTTAGAGAGCTACGAAGCCTATGCCGACTATCACGACGTGATGGCAATGGTGGAGCAATTGGTCTTCACCATCGCTAGCGAAGTGATGGGCAGGCCGGTTATTTCAATCAAGGGGCAGCAGGTTGATTTCACGCCACCCTGGCCGCGTAAGACGCTGAGGGACGCGATCCTCGAAGCGACTGGTGTTGACTTTTATGCCTATCCGGACCAGGCCAGCCTCTATAAAGCGGTTGCGCCGCTCAATCTGACGACGATTGAGTCGAACACTCCACGCGGAAAGGTCATTGACGAACTGCTGACGTCGTTTGTCGAACCGAAGCAGATAGCCCCGGTCTTTCTGATTGATTACCCAATCGAGCTATCACCACTGGCCAAGAAAAAGTCGGACCGGCCGGACCTGGTCGAGCGTTTTGAAGCGTTCGCCGGCGGGTTCGAGATAGCGAACGCCTTTAGCGAGTTGAACGATCCCGCCGATCAACGCCAGCGATTTGCTCAGCAGCTTTTGGACCGCGAGGCTGGCGACGAAGAGGCCCACCCGATGGACGAGGACTTCATCCGCGCGTTGGAGCACGGCATGCCGCCAACCGGCGGGCTTGGCATCGGCATTGACCGGCTGGTGATGTTGCTGACCGACCAGTCGTCACTGCGTGAGGTGATCCTCTTTCCGCAGTTGCGCGAGCGTGCATAACCTTTCGCCAATTCTGCATCGCGAGATGAGGCTACGAGGCTACTATGAACAGACGAGGAACCGCAGAGACGCAGAGACCCGGAGACGCAAAGAGGATCAAATTTCAATAAACCTCAGCGATTCTGCGCCTCTGCGGTGAAAAGAGGCTTTGCTATCCTGAAAATAAGGTTTCATTCACTGGTGGTGGCCCGCAAGGGCGATGGGCGACTGTGCTAAACATCCGATTGATCCGAGAGCATACCGATGAGGTCAAGGCCACGCTTGCTCGTCGCGGCAAAGAAGTCCCGATTGACGAGCTACTCCAATTGGACGAGAAACGCCGCCTACTGCTGGTGTCGAGCGAGACCTTGAAGGCGCGCCGCAACCAGGTGTCGGCCGAGCTAGGCCGGATAAGAGAGAAGCCCGCTGAACTATTGGAGGAGATGCGGGAGGTCGGCCGGCAGATCAAAGAGTTGGACCAGGAGGTCGCAGAGATTGAGCCAAAGATCCAATCACTCCTGCTGGTCCTGCCCAACCTCCCACACCGGACCGTGCCCGACGGACTCGATGAGCGCGATAATGTCGAGATCAAGCGAGTGGGCGCTCCTCGTTCGTTCGACTTCACCCCGCTGCCGCACTGGGAGCTAGGCGAAAAGCAGAGGCTGATAGACTTCGAGCGCGGGGTGAAGATCTCCGGCCCTCGCTCCTGGACGCTGATTGGAGATCTGGCCGCGCTCAACCGGGCTTTGATCGCCTGGATGATTGACCAGCACGTCGAGCGTCACGGCTACACCGAAGTGGCGGTGCCGTACCTGGTCAACCAGGCCAGCATGATCGGCACCGGTCAATTGCCCAAGTTCGCTGAGGACGCATACCGCATCGAGTCGGACGACCTGTACCTGATCCCGACGGCCGAGGTGCCGGTGACCAATCTGTTCCGCGAGGAAATTCTGCCGGCCGGCTGCTTGCCAAAATACCTGGTCGCCCACTCAGCCTGCTTCCGACGCGAGGCCGGCGCCGCCGGCCGCGATACCAGGGGATTAATCCGAGTGCATCAGTTCGACAAGGTGGAGCTGGTAAAGCTGGTCGAGCCGGATGGGTCTTACGAGGAGCTTGAGCGCCTATTAGGCGAGGTGGAAGACTTGCTTCATCTGCTTGACCTGCACTACCGGATCGTGGAGATGTGCGCCGGCGACCTGGGCGATAAGGCGACCAAGCAGTACGACCCCGAGGTCTGGTTGCCGGGCCAACAGCGGTTTGTAGAAATCTCCTCTTGCAGCAACTTCGAGGGCTACCAGGCCCGCCGGGCCAACATCCGCTACCGGCCGACTCCGGCCGGCCGGCCGGAGTTCGTCCACACTTTGAACGGCTCTGGTTTGGCCGTTGGTCGCACGCTGGTTGCAATTATGGAGAACTATCAACAAACCGATGGGACCATCGTGGTGCCGGAGGTTCTACGCCCCTACTTGAAGGGCCGGACAACCTTGCGGCCGACACC
>JBCLEL010000244.1:0-3888 GCA_038913435.1 Chloroflexota bacterium | reverse complement strand
GCGATGGCGCAAGCGACCTCCACTAGCTCTTTTGTGGCTGAGCTACGCCAGGCGCTAGGCTACGACGGCGTCATTGACGATCCGAACGAGCTGGTGTGCTACTCGTATGACGCTTCGTTCCTTTCAATGCTGGTGCCGAGTCTGCCGGAATCGGTGGTGAAGCCGCGCAACACCGAGGACGTCAGCCGAACCTGTCGCTTCGCCTACGAGCGCGGCATCCCGATCACACCACGAGGCGCTTCGACCGGCCAGGCCGGCGGCGCTCTGGCAGTGCGGGGCGGTATTATGCTCGACATGGGCCAGATGAACAGGGTCGTCGAGCTAGCCGCCGCCGACTTGCAGGTGATCGTCGAGCCTGGCATCGTTCACGCCGACCTAAACGCTTTTTTGTCGCCGCACGGGTTGATCTTCCCACCAGACCCCGGCAGCAGCCGGATGTGCACCATCGGCGGCATGGTCGCCAACAACTCACGCGGGATGCGGGCAATCAAGTACGGCTCGACGGGCGACTATGTTTTGGGCTTGGAGGTCGTCCTGCCGGATGGAACGGTGATCGAGACCGGCTCAATCGGCTCGCGGGCCTTGCAGTCGTCGTCCGGCTTGGAGCTGACAAAGCTGTTTGTCGGTTCAGAAGGCACGCTGGGCGTAATCACCCGCATCCGGCTCAAGGTGATACCGAGGCCGGCCGCCAAGGGGATCGTGATGGGGGTGTTCGACCGGCTGGAATCAGCCGGCGAATCGGTGCTGGCGGTGCTACAAGCCGGCATATTGCCGTCCGCGATAGAGATACTCGACGCCTCAGCGATCAAGGCGGTCAATATCTATCGGCCCGCCATCAAGTTGCCGCCGGCCGAAGCGATACTGCTTCATGAGGTTGACGGAAACCCTCCCTCAGTCAATTACGACGCCCGGCAGATCGCCGAGGTAATACGACGATTTGCCACCGATGTGGAATGGTCAGACGATCCCAAAAGAGTCGCGGCATTATGGGAGGCGCGCAGCGTGGTCGGCGCGGCGTCCGGAATGGTCCGGCCGGGCTCAGCGCGTGTTTACGCCGGCGAGGACATCTGCGTCCCGCTGCACAAGGTGCCGGAAACGTTGCGCGCGATCCAGGACACCGCCGCCCGCTACGACCTTTTAGTAGTCAGCTACGGACACATCGCCAGCGGCAATATCCACCCGGCGCCGGTTATTGACGTGAACAACAAAGACGAAGTGGACCGGGTGCTACGCTTTGCCGATGAGATACACCGTCTGGCCCGCCGGATGGGTGGCACCGTCACCGGCGAGCATGGCGTTGGCATCGCTCGCACCAGCTACATGCCCGAGGAACACGGGCCGGCTCTGGAGGTCATGCGGTCGCTAAAGCGAGCCATTGACCCAAAGTGGCTGATGAACCCTGGCAAAATATTCGCTGATTAGGCTCGGATCAAGCTGGCATGACGCGAAGGCCCTATCGCTGGCTTCGCACCTTCTCGTAGCAAGAGCTACAGTAGACCGGACGGTCCTGGCGTGGCATGAATGGCACCGTTGTCTCGGCGCCGCACTCAGCGCATACCGCCGGGTGCATCTCACGCTGGGAGCGACCTGACGAGCCACCGCGCTGGCTGTCACCGCCGCCATATCCGCCGCCACGGCCTTGACCCTGCCGGCGGGCCGCCCGGCAGGTCGGACAGCGGGACGGCTCGTTCATCAATCCCCGGCCGGCGTAGAACTCCTGCTCGCCGGCGCTGAAGACGAACTCCGCGCCACACTCCCGGCACGTCAACGTTTTGTCCGTGTAGTTCACTCCTGGCCTCCTAGATGGTTAGGTCAAACGATTGCTGGGCGCCAGGAGCTGTACCAACGGACATACTGACTGAGATCGGTGCTACCGCGCCTCAGCGCCTAGCCGGACAGCCTGGACCAACCTCGGGACCACCTCCCCGAATATACAACTTGAAATAAGCGAATGCAATAGGTGTGATAATGTTAAACTCGCATGCGTGATCGAAATTGCCCAAATATTTCTGATCAAAGCGGAGGAGAGCCTTGACGGCGCCGAGAGCGAGTTCGTTAACGGTCGCCACAATAACTGCGCTAATCGCTGCTACTACGCTTGTTTTCAAGCAGCCATTTACGCATTAACGCAAGCCGGAATTCAACCAAGCGGTGATGACACCGAATGGAGGCACGCTTTTGTCCAAGCGCGGTTTGCCAGAGACCTTATCAATCGGCACAAGCTGTATCAGGCAGCCTTGGGAAGTACGCTTAGCCGCAACATGCTGCTACGCAAAAAGGCAGACTACAAGTACAATCAAGTGACTGCTACTGAGGCCGGGCGCGCACTTCAGCGGACAAGAGAGTTCCTGACGTCTATTCAGAGCGGTAGGTGATTATATCTGATGGATACAAAACATTCTCGCGAAATAGATCATCGCATTCAAGAGGCTATCATAGAACTGCAAGGAATGATTCGACGCCATTATCCAGCGGCGACGTTCCGGACAGGCTACGGTGAAGATCCGGAGGGCGTATACCTCGACGCAATCGTTGATACCGAAGATACCGACGAGGTAGTTGACGTCTTTATTGAGCGTTTGCTTCAAATGCAGATTGACGAGGGTCTGCCAATATATGTAATCCCTGTCCGCCCACTGGAACGAGTACTCCAGGAGATGCAACGACAACGTGCTGTCTCCAGGCAGGCAGGCGGCGCATTACCGACTTCCTAAGTCGTGGGCCGATTTGCTCGCCCAGGAGATCGGTTCTAAACGGCAAATCGGAAGTGGATCACGTCACCATCTTCGACGAGATACTCCTTGCCTTCGAGCCGCAACTGGCCTAGCTCGCGAGCGCGAGCGATGGAGCCGGCTTCTAGCAGCGCTTGCCAGCCGATCACCTCGGCCCGAATAAAGCCACGCTCGAAATCGGAGTGTATCTTGCCAGCCGCCTGGGGGGCGGTTGCGCCCTGTCGCACCGTCCAAGCGCGCACCTCCGGCCCGTCAATGGTGAAGAAGGTAATAAGACCTAGCAGCTTGTAGGCGGTATGGATAAAGACCGTTAAAGCGTCCTGTTCCGCGCCAAGCGCCTCGCGGTATTCGGCCGCCTCAGCCGGCTCAAGTTGGTTGAGCTCGTCTTCTAGCTGAGCGTTTATCACGCAGACCTGCATGTTTTCCGTGGTTGCCTTGTTCCTCACCCTGGCAACCAACTGACGCTGGTGCTCGTTATCCTCGCCAATGTTCAGCACGGACATAGCCGGCTTGGCGGTCAGCAGACGCAGCCTATCGGCCACCTCAGCGATAGCGTTGTCAGCAAGTAGCCGGCGCAGTTCAGCCGGCGAGTCCAGCGCCCTTTCGATCTCAGTCAGCGCGGCAAGCTCCTGCTGGGCCGCCTTGTCGCCGGACCGGGCGGCGGTGCGGATGCTTTCCAGCCGGCGTTGTACGGCGGCCAGGTCGGCCAATCCCAACTCGACCCAGAGCACCTCCGCGTCACGCTCAGGATCAACTGTGCTCAACGGGTGGGTCACATCTCCTGACTCAAAAGCGCGCAGGACGATGGCAATGGCATCAACGTTGCGAATATATCCGAGGAATTGGTTGCCTAGCCCCTCTCCTTTGCTTGCGCCCTGAACCAGGCCGGCTATATCAACAAACTCAACGGTCGCCGGAACCTTCCGCTCTGGCTTGATTAGCTCGGTCAATCGGTCTAGACGCTCATCCGGCACCACCGCCACTCCGGTGTTGGGTTCGATGGTGGTGAATGGATAAGAAGCGGCCGGCGCGTTGACGCGGGCTAAGGCATTCAACAAGGTGGACTTGCCGGCGTTAGGCAATCCGACCAATCCGATAGTCAGTGCCAATAGGGCGCCTATCCTAATGCATAATCAGACTACATTTTCGGGAATAC
>JBCLEL010000243.1:0-3920 GCA_038913435.1 Chloroflexota bacterium | reverse complement strand
CGGGTCTGTCCATTCGCTCAGGCGCTGACATTCCCATTAGGGCCAAGGTGCGGCCAAGCGCCACCTTCGCCGACTGGCACAGTATAAGACGCGCCGCGCTGAGCGCCGGATCATCGCCGATAACCCGACACTGGGTGTAAAACCAATGAAAGGCCGTGGCTAGCTCCTGAGCGTAATGCGGCAGATGATGAGGCGCCAGGTTCCGAGCCGCTAGCTCAACAACTTCCGGCAGTTCCAGAATCTTGCGAATCAACTGGAGTTCAGCCGGATCAGCCAGCAGAGAAACGTCGGCTTCTTTGGCTATTACGCCTCTCTCATCTGCCAGACGTAGGATGCTGGCGATCCGGGCGTGGGCGTACTGGACGTAGTAGACCGGATTCTCAACTGACTGCGCCTTAGCTAGCTCCAGGTCGAAGTCCATCTGGCTGTCAACCGATCGTGAAAGGAAAAAGAAACGACAGGCATCCGGCCCAACCTCGTCAATCACCTCGTCCAACGTGATAATGTCGCCGGTGCGTTTGGACATACGGACAATCTCGTTACCTCTGCGCAGAGTGATGAGCTGATGGATGATTATCTTGAGACGCTCTGGATCAAGGCCGAGAATAGTGAGGGCTGGCTTCATCGGTTGGATATGTCCCTGATGATCGCTGCCGAAGATGTCAATAGCAGTATCGAATCTGCGTCTGACAAGCTTGTCGACGTGATAGGCGATGTCGGAGGCGAGATAAGTTGGCTCGTCGTTGCTGCGGATTAGAACGTCCTCATTATCCTCACCTAGTAGGTTAAAAACGAACCAGATCGCGCCTTCTCGCTGACGAACGGCGCCACGCTGTCGGAGTTCCTCGATAGTTGCGATTACCGCGTTGTTATCGTAGAGGCTCTGCTCGGAGAACCAGGTCTGGTAGTGGATGCCCAATCGTCCAAGCGTGGTCCGGGCTGACTGTACCATCATTTCGGTCGCTAGGCGACCGATCTGGACGGTCGCCTCGTCCGCAAGTATTCGCAGAAAGCGGTCACCTTCGGCCTCAACAATCTGTCGGGCCAGATCAACCATGTAAGCGCCCAGGTAGCCATCAGTTGGCAGCTCCACATCCCGACCGAACTCCTGACAGTAGCGCGTATATACGCTCTGGTAAAAAGCGTCCATCCGGCTGCCTGCGTCGTTCAGGTAATACTCGCGCGACATCTGGTAGCCGGCTGCCGCTAAAACGTTAGCGAGCGCATCGCCAAAAGCGCCGGCTCGGCCGGCCGCCGCCGTCAGCGGCCCAACTGGATTCGCACTGACAAACTCGATCAAAACGCTCTTGCCACCGCCCAGGTCCAGGTTGCCGAACCGCTCTCCCCGTCGCACCACCTCTGCCGTTTGCCGTCGGAGCCAGTCTTCAGACAGATAGAAGTTCAGAAAGCCGGGCCGTGCCACCTCGACCTTCTGTACGCTATCGTCAGTTTCGAGGTTTTCCGCTAGAGTTTGGGCCAGCGCCATCGGATTCTTGCCAACCGTTCGCGCTAGCTTCAACGCCAGGTTGCTGGCGTAATCTCCGTGCTGCAGGTTGGCCGGCCGCTCGACTACAACGTCCTCAGTCGAGAGAGCCGGGATGATCCCATCAGCCCTAGCCTTCTCAGCTGCCGCTACCAACCAATCTCTAAGCCTACTTCGTATCATTACCATCGCCCCTTGAACGAGCAAAACCGCTCATTTCACCAACCGACCAATCATTGTACAGCGGTCAGCGAAATCACCGATCCACTACCTTGTAGCGTTAGTGGCAAATCAGCTATGCCGCGTAACTCAATGATTCTACGTTCCGGTGTAGTCATCGTAGCGCGGGGGCTTGTGCCCCGCCAGCCATCTGCCTAAAGCAGGGGACAAGCCCCTGCGCTACAGGCTCAATCAAACGATGTAACGCTTTGCAAACTATAAAAATTAAGCGGGCGGGAAACTCAAGTCTCCCGCCCTTAGGACCAACGTTAGGGCTGACGACTACTTAGGCATCGCCTTCAATTGACTGTAGATCAGACGCGGACTCCAGTCCCCATTGAGTATGCCGAAGATGGCAGTCTCGTTCGCATGGTAGTCCTGGAAGGTGCGGAAGTTCAGGTTCCATACGAATACGGCGCCGACCCACGGACGATTGGCCCGGATGCTCTGGATGCTGCTCACGAAGAAATCAGCGACCTGTTGCTCGCTGAGGTGGGTCGTCCACTCGTAGCCTGGTGGGACCGGCGGTTGAGCCGAGGCCCAGTGGTATTCGGTGATCCACATCTGCCGGCCGTCGCCATAGCGGGCCATCACCTCGCGCAACTGGTCTATGCGACGGAAGTAGAAGCTGCCATGCCCCTTAAACCCGGGCGTGCCCACGGTGTTGCGGTCCCCCCAGTCGTCTGGCGCGTTGTTATAGCCAGCCATGTGAGAGCCGACCGCATCGGCGTATTGCTTGAAGACGCCGCCCTGGTACTGGTACATCTGGTCCAGGAAAACGACATCATCAATGCCAATGTTAGGATCATTGACGCCGGTTGGTGTCAGGGCGCCGGAGATGACGACCGCGTTTGGATCCGCCGCTTTAATGGCCCGGTAGGCCAGCTTTAGCATCTCGACGTACTCGCCGGCGTTGATCGTGCGGCCCTCCCATTCGCGCTTGAGGTTCTGCTCGTTCCACACCTCGTAGGCGTGGACCCGGCCCTTGTAGCGGTTGGCCAACTTGCCGATGAAGTCCGCAAAATCAGCGTAATTGTTGGGTGGCCCCTCAATGCCGCTGTGGCCCGAACGTGACCAAGTCGGCGCCGTGACGACGCTAAACAGCACCCTCACGCCGGCGGCGTTGGCATTATTGACCATCTGATCGGTTGGACCCCAGTTAATGTTGCCTTGCGATTGCTCGACAAACGACCAGCGCACCTGTTGTTTCACCCACCCGAAGCCAGCATTCGTAATAAAGCCCATAATCCTTGATTGATCCTGGTCGTACAGGTGAGCTTGCATGCCGTAGCGTAGCCCAGACGTGCCGGCCGGCGGTGGAGTGGTTGCCCCTTCCTTTTCAAAGGCGTCCTTCAAATTGGTATCCGGCAATTGCTCCGGCCGGGCAACGCCGTTCGGCTTGGAGTTGTCATACTGCCGGAACAAGGAGTTGCCCTGGGCTTGCCGCTCAAGGTCCGGAGGAAGGTTCTGTCCGGTGATAATGGCTTTCAAATAGTCGCCGAGCAGCAAGCCACGGGTAGACCCGGATTTCTTATCGTAGTGCATGATCCCGCGCTGAAAACGCAGATAGACGAAGTCGTGGTTATTCGGGTCAACAGCCGGCTTGGAAGTGACAGCGCCCCACATCTCTAGATTTATGCCGGGCATCCAGTTTGGATCGCCCTTACCGTCAGGATAGGCGTCACTGAACTTCACCGTGTTCGCGAAGGTCTGGTAGAAGCCGACTGGCGCTCCTGCCGAAACGTCCGGCAGGTTGTTACGCATCCAGGCCAGCAGATTCGCCTGATAGTTGGTCGAGCCGGGCGCCGGCGCCGTGGCAAGCAGCGCCGCATCTACGGCGGGAAAAGTGGCGCCATTTATCAAGTTGTATTCGATCAAGCCCTTGTCGAGAATATTCAGTTGGCCGGCGGTCCCATTAGGCATTATCTGGACAACGCGCCGCTGAAAGACCTGGACATTGCTTCCCCTGAAACGAAACTTGCGCGAGGCCGGGTAGCCAAATGTGTTGACACCGCCGCGCTTGATGAAGTAGTCCCAGATCGTGTCATCCGAGATCCAATATCCGGTCTGCGGGAAATAGCGATCGCCGCTGATCGCCGAGACTGTGCTCTCAGTTCTGGCCTGCGCCGCGAGCAACGGCAGCAGGCTGGACGCCGTCACCATCAGCGCAATCAATAATCGCATCGCTCGATTCACTGTCAACAGTCCTTCACCTCCG
>JBCLEL010000242.1:0-3922 GCA_038913435.1 Chloroflexota bacterium | reverse complement strand
GGTTCAAATGCGCCGCTCTTGCGCTGACCAAGCCCGTAATCGCGTCCTGATAGTGACGAATCATACGATAAATCCGCTTTGGTGAAGATTCCAGCATCTTGCGTCAGAAAACACTTGCGTCATACATTTAGTCCTGATTTCAGCTATGCTGCCACAAATGAGAGACACTGGCAAATATGCGCTGGTCGCCGGACGTTCCGAAAAGTAGGTTGATGGTAGATGGCTCTGGACGTTGGTTTTCACAAAGTCGGAGATTGCTTCGTTGCTTCTGCTCGCAATGACGCCGGCGCTTGTCATTGCGAGCGAAGCGAAGCAATCTCATAGAGCGCCGCTTGTATATCGCTGAGACAGCCAGCCATCACCAACCAAGTTTTTGGCGCATACCTGGTCACCTGCAAATATTCATTAAAGAGGCGTTCAACTCCGCAATGGAGATCGCACTTGAGCAAGGTAATACTAACTCTGACGACCGACTTTGGCCTGCATGATTCCTATGTTGCGGAGATGAAGGGTTCGCTGCTGTCCATAAATCCTCAGCTTGTCCTGGTGGACGTGACTCATCTCGTTCCACCACACGATGTCGCCGCCGGCGCCTACCTACTTGCCCGAACGATCCCACACTTCCCTAACGGTACGGTTCATCTGGCGATAGTGGATCCGGGAGTTGGGACAGATCGCAGGCCCATAGCGATTGAATGCCCTGTCGGGCTTTTCGTGGGACCGGACAATGGCCTCTTTGCACTGGCGATGGGCGAACTGGCCCAGCCAGCCGATGGCAAGCTACTTCTCGGCGACCAATGTCAGGCAGTCGTATTGACCAAACCGGCGTTCTGGCAGCCGGCCGTCAGCCTGACCTTCCACGGGCGCGACATTTTCGCGCCGGTCGCCGCCGGACTGGCCGCCGGCCAAGACCTATCATCCTTTGGCGATCCGACCTACTCCATCCTAGACTTGCCTCAGTCCGATCAGGTAATTGACGACAGAACAATCAGCGGGTGCGTTCTATGGATAGACCATTTCGGCAACGTAATACTGAACGTCCATCAGCGTCAGATCGCCGGTTGGAAGGGTTGTCTGGTAGAAATAGCCGGTCAGGCAGTTACCGGTCTGGTTAGCAGCTATGAAGAGGCGACCAGTCCACGAGTGCTGGTTGGTAGCGCCGGCTTGCTGGAGATCGCCCTATATCGGGCGAGCGCGGCGCGGGATTTGCAGGTCAGTCGTGGTGTGCAGGTGATCGTTCGCAAGATGGAATAGTGGGTTGAGAGAATATCCCATGCATTACATCATCTCCAAGTAGGCCAAGAAGGCGTCAACATTGATCCCTTCTGTTTCCAGACCACGCTTGAAATCTACCCAGGGGATAGGTCCCATACCAAAGTCAAACTCAAGAATATTTTCATACCGATCATCTCGATAAATAACGATCTCGCCATGTTCAATTGCCGTGTAGCCAAGTTGCCGAAAAACATAATCAGCCTGGCTTTTTGAGATAGTGCCAGGCTCAGGCATTTACCAGAACAGATCGGCGATAATTTTCGGTAAATACGGGCGGATCGGGAGACGTAAATGCATGCTTCACACGATGCTTATCAAGATATGCTCTGAGTTTTTTGAAGCCGTCTTTCTCGGAATCAAACATAGAAAACAAATATTCAACGGCATCCTCATACCGCCGTCTAACCTCGGCCTCTGTCTTCGAGTAAACGGTTATCCCTAACTGAGGCAAAATCGCCGCCCATCTGTCATCTCGCTTCTCGATTCTCGCTTCTAAGTCAACGAGAAGTACCCCTTTCAATTTATGTTCCCCCACCTCGTATGATTGATTGATGGTTGATTCAACTATATATAGTCTACGCACATAGGCGCATAGAGTCAATACATTATGGTCAACATAACAACAGTTTACATTTCGTCTACAAGTGTAAACGACTGTCCGTGTTATCCACCCTTGCGTCCGTTGACGGGTATATCACCTTAGACGATTCCTCACGGATAGACGCCAAACTGCAAATACCAGTTGAGGATCAGCCCGATTAGCGGGGCCGGCTGAAGACCGAAGCCAATTGTCAGCGCAACCATCATCCAGACCACCCATGGCCATGTCCGGTCGGGGTCGGGAGCTTCCATTGTCTCGGCGCTTTTAGGCGTTAAATGCGGATAGAATGACCTGGCCAGGGCTACTACTACAATCAAGGAGCTAGCTGCGATCAAGATTGCGACCCAGGGCGACTTGGAAACCGCCTCTTGTATAGCCAGCCAGCGGAGAACGAACCCAAGTCCCCCCGGCATTCCGGCCCCAATTACGATCCAGAGGGCAGTCAAAAGTCTCTCCCCCGGCGATGGCGAGGGTTGAACCCTACCCCAGGTCGGGAGAGGTCCGACGGTCGTCGCGATTAGCGCCAAACCGCCGGCCACCAGACCAACCCAGGCTTTCCAATCCCCTGCTAAGATCGCAACGACGGCAAATGCGGCGGCGGCAAAGCGGGCGCTGTCCCAAGCGATAACCGGATCGTTATCAGCCCAATAGCGAAGCCCGGTCAAAGCGAGCGCACCCATCAGAATAGCGGCAGCTACTGGCCAGTACTCACCTTCAGCGACCAGCGGCGTGGCTTTCACCATCGTGAACGTTAGATAGACTAGCAGGAACAGGGCGTATCCTGAAGCGACATTCCAATGGTAACGTGCATCTGGGTCGGCCATCGCCGGGACTATACCCCCGAACGGAAAAGCAGCGCCTATTACCAATGTGCTAACTACTATTAGTCCAACCGCCGGTCCGATCAGACCACCATGATTGGAGACGTAATATACGATGAGCGCGGCCGCGATTAACGCTAGGACACCCAGAAACGTGGTAATTGCGACGCGGACTGAAGCCGATTGGTCTCTCTGCCAGGGAGAATTGACCCAGGCGCTGCGGAAACAGAGTAGGATCGCCGGTCCAACCCAAAGCGCATGGGTGATGATATTTGGCGAGACAATCGCCCCAACCGAAGCCATCGCTCCAGCCGCAACCAGATCAACGCTGGAGCGATTGAGATGATTGACGGCGAAGGCGCTGACAGTGGCGCCTAGAAGTATCAGCAGAACACTGAGTTTGGCGTCCTTTGGCGCGGAAAGCCAGTCGAGGCTGGCAACGCCACCCAATGACTCGTCCAGCGTCCAGCCTATCACCACCAGTGCAATCCCCGGGAGCAAACATAGATGGCTAGAGCGGGCGATTAGACGGCTAGCTAGTGCGCCGGCCGCAATCAGCGTGAGTAGGCCAAGATCAATCAACAAGGACCGCTCAGCCGTGACCGGTGGTCAGGTCTGCCAATGAGTAGCCAGCAACAATACCAGCAACCGCCATTGCGATGATTGCAGACATCAAGTCACCTCTAACAACAACCGCGCCGGCCAGCGTTCCAACCGCGCCAATGCCAAGAACCATTGCAGCGACTACTTTTAGCGCCGATCGCGTCAACAACATTGTGACCAATGTTGACGCCGCCGCCAGATACACTGACAAGTCTATTGGGAAGGCACCTATGATTGGTCGGCTCAGCGCCAATTGATAGACGGCTATTGAAGATAGGAACAAGCAGGCCAAGAGAAACGCCTCGTCCTCGATCAGCCTGCGGCGCAGTCGAGGGCTTGTCAACTGCCGCTCGCCGACCAACAACCCCGCTCCCGGCTCGATTTGAGAGATCAGTTTTACGGCAAGCGCCAGCGCAAGTACGGCGTATGGCGCTATCAATAACCACCAGTTGAACTCAATCACGGTCAAAGCCCCCTGCGCCAATAAGCCAATCACTAAAGCCGCGATCAACCAGCCGGCTCGCCACGACATGACGATCACCACCTGGCACAAGACATAAATTGTGAGAGCTAGTGCATAGTCAGGCAACATTTTCGGGAATACCGCTTTCAAAATAGCTTT
>JBCLEL010000241.1:0-3926 GCA_038913435.1 Chloroflexota bacterium | reverse complement strand
GCTACCTCGCCGGCTTCTAACGCCCGAAAGGCCTCGTTTATCTCGTCCAGCGCGAAGCGCCGGGAGATCAGCTCGTCCAGCTTCAACCGCCGGTGACGATAGAGGTCAATTAGCTTGGGGAAGTCCACCTGCGGCTGCGCCGAACCGTACTGGCATCCCTTGAGCGTGCGGGCCGTCCGAATCATCGCCAGCGGTGGGATGCTAACCTCGGCTGCCGGGGCCGACACGCCCACAACCAGAGCGGTCCCGCCTTTTCGCAGGCTCTCGTATGCTTGCAGAATCGTCTTGGGCAGGCCGATCACCTCGAAAGCATAGTCAACGCCTCGACCGCCGGATAGCTCCTTTGCCCGTGCCACAACATCCTCGCGGCCGGCGTTAATCAGATGGGTTGCGCCAAACTCGCCGGCGAGTTCGAGCTTGCTGTCGAGCAGGTCGGCCGCGATAATCCGAGCGGCGCCGGCCAGCTTGGCGCCCTGGATCACGTTCAGGCCGACCCCGCCGGTCCCGATCACCAACACGGTTGCCCCCGGCTCCACCTTTGCAGTGTTGATCACCGCGCCAACGCCAGTTGTAACCCCGCAGGCCACCAGCGCCGCGCTCTCTAGCGGTACATCTTTTGCAATTGCCACGACATTGTTGGCTGGGACTACCGTCCGATAGGAAAATGAGCCTACTCTGGAGAACTGGTGAATTCGGCTACCGTTCTTCCTGAAATGATTGGAAGGGTGCGCCATCTCAACCGGGTCCTCGCCGGACTCCGGCGTGCACAGATAGGGCATTCCGCGTAAGCAGTAGTAGCATTCGCCGCATTTAGTCCCAAATGCGATGATGACGTGGTCGCCCGGTTTGATCCGGCTGATGCCGGGGCCGATTTGTTCTACCACCCCTGCGCCCTCGTGGCCAAGCACGATTGGTAAGGGGCTGCCCATTTCTTGCCGCCAGTGATGAACGTCAGAATGGCAGACACCACTGGCCCCCAGCCGGATGGTGACCTCGCCTGGACCTGGTTCGCTCAACTCTAGCTCCTCAACCTTAAACGGCTGATTCCGCTGATACAACACCGCTGCTTTCATCGCGCTGCTCCTGAAATCTCTGACTGCCCAAGCTGTATGTCAATATTGTAACTCTGATCGGTAAAGGTCAGTCTCACAGCTACTGCATGATCAGGCGACCCTTTTGGGAATGGTGAAACGATCTTCCGGTGGGCAGCCAAACTGTAGGGCTGGGGCTTGTCCCCAGCCGAATTAGGAAGCGAGCGGGGGACAAGCCCCCGCGCTACGGGACATTGCCGACAATGACGCACATCCAAAGCCTTTCCCAAAAGACTATCTTGAACCTGCACTAAACCAAAGCCACGGTGAAATCTACATGCATACTGCGCAGTCGCCCGGTGGCGGCTACGCCAGGCGTGTCGGCTCGGACGCACAAAAAAGTAGATTGATGGAGGTTAGATTAAGTATCAGTCGGATAGCTAACCCCACCCTAACCCTCCCCGACGCGGGGAGGGAATAAGCTATGGCTATGGCATTTTTCCCTCGCGTCGCCTGGTGGCTGTCAAGAGAGCCTGTGTTCACCCCTTCCCGCGTCGGGAAGGGGTCGGGGGTTAGGTTGGGGCCGTCCAACAAAGAAAGTATCACCAACCCGGTTTTTGGCGCGTCCTGTCGGCTCTGCGGGTTCCACCTTGGCTTTACTTTAAGAATATCGTGGACGTTACGCTCGGCAGGCCGGGGCGATAATTCACCGAGGAAAAATATTGCGAACCAGTGACTTGTGCGATACGATTGCATCTAAGAGGGAGTCGCAATGGCGCCAGAACCTGTTCGCACTGACAAGATGTTGCGTGCCCAGGGCCAGCGAGTGACACCGCAAAGGCTATTCGTCGCGGATGTCCTGGCCTCTAACCGTGAACATCTGACCGCCAACGAGATTTACGCGCGAATCAAGGATAAATTTCCCTCGGTTGACATCTCCACTATCTATCGCATCCTAGAACTGTATGTCCGGCTTGGTCTGGCATCCCGGCTGGATGCGCCTGACGGCGCTTCGGTCTATGAATGGTGTCCCGAACACGCTGGCCATCATCACCTGTTTTGTGAAAGATGCGGCGCCGTCCTTCACCTTGAAGGCGCCGAGCTACACGACGCTATCCGGCGTGAATGTCTAGCGGCCGGCTTCCTGCCGAACGCCATATCGCTGGCAGTCACTGGACTATGCGAGGGTTGCCGGCCGGCTAACTAGCGGTTGCCCAGCGAGCCAGCCGAGAAATACTGGGTGCAAGGGAGGGAATCATGGATACATTGCCAGCGGTCCTGCTACTGGTTACCGCGTTGCTCCTGGGCCTGGTGCACGGGATGGACTGGGACCATATCGCCGCCATCACCGACATAACCGGCACTATGGACCACCCACGCCGAGGTTTCTTCCTCGCCACTATGTACGCCCTGGGCCACGCAACGGTGGTGCTCACCCTGGGAATAGCCGCGGTTGTCTTGGGTCTGCAGTTGCCAGAGTGGGTAGACGGCTCTATGCAACACGTGGTAGGAGCGACGCTGATCTTCTTGGCAATCTATATCATCTGGTCGCTGTTCCGCTATGGCGAAGAGTTCCGCATGCGCAGCCGGTGGATGCTCTTGCTTGACGGCGCGCGAACGATGCTCCGATGGCTCACTGGCAAGCTAACCGGCGTTAGAGATGAGCACGTAGTCATCGAGTCGAGCTACGGGGTAAGGACGGCGTTTGGCATTGGCATGCTGCATGGTATTGGCGCGGAGACACCGACTCAAGTGCTATTGTTTGTGACTGCCGCCGGCGCTGGTGGGGCATTATTGGGTAGTCTAGTTGTGCTGGTTTTCGCCTGCGGACTGGTGATTACAAACTCACTGATCGCCGTGTTGTCAATCTTTGGCTTTGCCGGCGCGCGCCGTCGCCGAAGGGTCTGGATGGGCGCTGGCGCGGTTACAGCCGTTTTCAGCCTCGCTGTTGGGACAACCTTTCTGCTTGGCCAGTCCGGAATCTTGCCGCCATTCCCAACCATTGGCTAGAAAGTTCCTTCGTAAAGGCGCATCGCAATACGCCCCTGATTACTTGGCGGGCGAGGAACGAACGTAAGGACACTCCGTGGAACCACGCACGGCATCCTTCTATTTCAGCGTCTTTAGATAAGTGTAGATGTCGAACGCCTCGGCATCGGAGAGATTCTCCGGTGGAAATCCCTGCATCAGCTCACGTGGATTCCTAATCTGTTTGATTACATCTTCAAACGGAAGATTGGTGCCGGCTATCTTGGGACCGAAGTCACCCTGAGCCTGGTCACCGTGACAGCCGATACAACCTTTGGCAACGAAAAGCTGCCTTCCCCGAGCGGGGTCGCCACCCTGCTTGGGCGGAGCTGGTGTAGCGGTCGGCGGGGCCGGTGCAACGGTCGGCGGGGCCGGCGTATTGGTCGGTCGCGGCGCGGGCGTATTTGTAGGCTGAACCGGTGTATTGGTGGGACGTACCGGCGTATTGGTGGGTTGCACTATTGTGGTGGTGTCGGTGACAGGACGTGGCGTGGCCGTCGGTGGCGGAGGAGTGTTCGTAGAGGGAACAACTATGTCAGTGGGTCTGGGCGGCTGTGGTGTGTTGGTTAGTGGCGCCGGAGCATTGGTGGCCGGCGCAACAGTATTGGTCGGGCTAAGTGGTCGTGGCGTGGGGGTAGCTTGAACCGGCGTGTTAGTTGGTGGCGCGACAACAGCCTGAATGGGCGGAGCCACGGTAACAGTTGGTATGGCCGGCGCCGGCTGGGCGCAAGCAGCTAACACCAGGAGAATAGCTACGGTAGCCCGCTTGAGACCGGCCGCCCAGAAGGTGAAGACACGCATCATCTGTCCTTGTCACTCCGATTGCGCATGGACTCATTCACTTATACGACCCAGGTTATCAAGTCG
>JBCLEL010000240.1:0-3928 GCA_038913435.1 Chloroflexota bacterium | reverse complement strand
CATTGAAGCATAGAATCCACGCTAGCCTCCGTCGAGGCGGATTGACGACTAATTGTAGGACGCCGTTATTGATAAGCGTCAGGGATTTCACCGAAAAGATTGTCTCCAATGTCGAAAAGGTGATCGTCGGCAAGCGCGATGCTATCGAGTTAGCGATGCTCGCGCTTCTTTGCGAAGGCCATATCTTGATCGAAGATGTGCCGGGCGTTGGCAAGACGATGCTGGCCCGCTCGCTGGCGATCTCGCTCGGTTGCGTCTTCAAGCGTGTCCAATTCACCCCCGACTTGTTACCCAATGATGTCACCGGCGTATCAGTATACAACCAGCGGACGACAGATTTTGAGTTCCGCCCGGGACCGGCCTTTTCAAACATCTTGCTGGCGGACGAGATAAACCGAGCGACGCCGCGCACGCAGTCCAGCTTGCTGGAATGTATGGGCGAGAGACAGATCACCGTTGACGGTGTGACCCACCTGCTACCAGGTCCGTTTTTAGTTATGGCGACGCAAAATCCCATCGAGTTCGAGGGCACCTTTCCGCTGCCGGAAGCTCAGCTAGACCGCTTCCTGATTCGGCTTAGTATCGGTTATCCCCACCTGGATGACGAGCGCGCTATCTTACTCAGCCAACGTTCCAGCCATCCGATCCACTCATTGAAGCAGGTGGCGGACGCGCAGTCGTTGATTGAGTGTCAGGATAGCATCCACCAGGTCCATGTTGAACAGAGCGTGATGGACTACATGCTCGGACTAGCGCGCGGCACCCGCCAACACTCCGACGTATTGCTTGGCTCGTCGCCGCGCGGGTCGCTGGCCCTCTACCGATTATCGCAAGCGTTGGCGGCAGTCCGGGGCCGGCAGTTCGTGATCCCTGATGATGTGAAGCATCTAGCCTATTGCGCTCTATCCCATCGAATTTTGCTAAAGCCGGAAAGCCAGCTTCGGGGGACCAGGCCGGAGGATGTTATTGAATCATTAATGGCCTCATTGACGGTGCCGATTAGCGCCGGCTAGGCCAGGAATGGGGTGTTTGTGAGGATCGTGGCGTGAAATTGTTCAACATCTCGTTAGAAGCGCCTGTCCTCTTGACTTTGAAGCGGCCGCAAACAACCAGCGTAGTCAGATGAGCATTCTTGCTGTTTGCCTGGTCGTTTTTATCCTTGGCGCAGTCCTAGACAACGCGCCCCTCTATCAGGTCGCTTATCTACTTGCCTTTGTGTATATTGGATCGCGGCTATGGTCCGGCTTCCAGTTTCGACGGTTGGAGATCTCGCGCCGGCTGCCGGCCCGGATGCTCAACGGCGAGACAATGGAGGTTGAGCTAGCGATCTACAACCGCTCGCCGTTGCCGGTGCCCTGGCTGCGACTGCACGAATACCTGCCGATTGAGCTGTCAACACCGCCTTTCTTCGACCGGCTGGTGTCGCTCGGCGCGGGCGAGACGCTGCGCCTCAGATATGCGCTGACGGGCCGGCAACGTGGCTACTACCGCATAGGCCCGTTGAATATGTCCAGTGGCGATCCGTTTGGCTTCGCCAACATTGAGGTTAGATCAATACAACATCAATCCCTTATCGTCTATCCAAAGGTAGTGCCCCTGCCGGAGTTGGGCCTGCCCTCGCGCAGTCCTTTCGGCCACTTGAGGACGCGCTATCGCCTCTACGAGGACCCCTCTCGAACAATCGGCGTGCGTGACTATATCGCCGGCGATAGCCTGCGGCTCGTCAACTGGAAGACCAGCGCCGCTACCGGCAGCCTGAAGATACGCACGCTAGAACCAGCTATGACGCTCGAAACATTGCTGCTGGTCAACCTGAACGCTGACGAGTACCAGGTTGAAACGCTGCACACCGCCGTTGAAAACGCGATAACCGCTTCCGCTAGCATCGCCAACTATCTGCTATCCCTGCGCCAGCAGGTAGCCCTTATGACCAACGGGTTCGATGTGCGGGATAGCGAACACGGGGCGGCCCCGCAAGCGGTGACCGGCCTGCCTATGCGAAAGGGACGCAGTCACCTGATCCAGATACTGGAATTGCTGGCCTGCCTCCATTTTCTACGGGCGGCGCCATTCGCTCAGTTTTGCACGCGCATCGCTGACCGCATCCCCTGGGGCGCCACCATCGGGTTGGTGTGTCCACGATTGACCGATGAGCTGTTACGACTGGCCATCGGCTTCGCCCGACGCGGGCACCAGATTATCTTTGTCTTCGCTGACTACCCGGGCGAGTGGGCGTTTGACCAAGCGCGCAGGCGAACAAAGTCGGCCGGCTTCGAGGCTTATCGGGCGTGGGATGAGGCCGATCTCAAAGTCTGGAGCAGAAATGTCAAGCGAGTCGGCTAAAAAAGGCCTGACGCTGACGCCGGAGCGCGATAGTCCATTCGGTCCGGCCGAGTTAGCCTTGTGCGGGGTCATTATTGCAAGCTGGGTAGGAGGCCTGACCTATCTCGCCCCAATGATTGGCTGGCAGACGCCGATGCTGGTGCCGATTGCGGTGGCAACCTTCATCGCCGGCTTCTACTACGGCCAGCGCCGTACATTGATTGGATCAACGTTTCAGCCCTGGCTAGCTGGCCTCATCATTCCTGCCATCGTCATCCGAATTGCAGAAGAGGTTGCTAGGGTTGGACCGTCTGGCTTTGCCGCCTCGGTACTCAGTTGGATTGGCGATCCCCTGGGAATCTTCAGCCTATCCTTCGTCTTGAACTCACTTCTATTGATGATTGCCTGGTGGTGGGCAGTCGCTTACAGCTCTGACCTGCGAATGTTGAGAGTCCAACCAGGTGAAATAAGCGATAGGAGCAATGCCGCTTCTGCCGCCTATCTCGAAGAAAACTTCCGCCTGTCCTACCGGACCGAACACTTCGGGGGGCTACGCAACCGGTGGATTGCGGGGGCCGTCATCTTGGCGGTTGTCATATCCGTTCTAAGATTTCCGTTCAGGGCGCTGCCCTGGGCGCCAGAATTCAATCAGCCGGCGAACGTAATAAGCAATGACGTGCCGATGATAGAGGCTGGCCTGTATCTGGTGGCCGGCTTCACCTTGTTGGCAGTCGCCCACCTCACCCGTATGCGCTCGTCCTGGCAGGTAGACCGGGTCGAGTTGCCGGCGCAGATGGTGGGTCGCTGGTTCGGCAGCGCGCTAGCGGTCATGCTCGCCGGCCTGGCGGTCATGCTGCTCGCACCAACCGGCTATGGCGGCTTCATCGTCGAGATAATCAACATGCTCGCGGCGATCATGATGTTTTTCTTACGGATTGGACTGCTGATCAGCTTCTACATCATCTGGGTCCTCACCCTGCCTTTCCGATTTCTTCGATCAGATAGCCCTCTTAATGTAGCGGAGACGGGCCGGCCGCCCATGCTGACGCCGCCAAGCCAAGCGTCTGATATAGGCTTCTGGGAGGCGGTGCGAGCGATTGGGTTCTGGGTCTTGCTGGCGATAGCGGTTTTTTTTGTGGGCCGGCTGCTCTGGCAGCGTCGCGACCAACTTCGCCTCTCGACGATCCTGACTGATCTCGCTCGACTAGCGAGACTGCTGGTTGTGGTTGTGATCGGTATAGTGCGTGGCGCTTTGAACGTTGGAAGTCAAGTGGCCCAAGCCACTATCAACCTGGTGCTGGGACGCCGGCCGGCCGGCTCGACTGGCAGGATGCCATCGTTCCGCCTTCGCAGGCTAGACGAGCGTGGCTGGCTGGAGTACATGATCCTCAGTCTGTTCAGTCGGGCGCAGAAGCTAGGGTTTACGCGGCCGGCCAGCATGACCGCTGCCGAGTATGCAGCCCATATCCGGAGTAATCTGCCGACCGTTGACCCTGAGATGTCGCTGCTAATTGACCGCTTCCACCAGGCCAGGTACGGCGAAATCAAGGTTGCGGCCAATGATGTAGCGGAGGCGAAAACCTGGTGGAATCAGCTCAAGCGCCGG
>JBCLEL010000239.1:0-3935 GCA_038913435.1 Chloroflexota bacterium | reverse complement strand
CAGTAAGTGACCAGCCTCTCAAGAAAGGTCGAGAAAAATGGCGTGGGACACGGGGCTTGCAAGCCCCCACCTGGACATCGCGGCCTATCAGGGAAGCCCACTGAGGGTTATGGCCGGGCCTGGAACGGGTAAGACCTTTGCGCTCATGCGCAGGGTAGCCCGACTGCTTGAATCAGGGGTCGCCCCCGATTCGATTTTGGCAGTCTCATTTACCAGGACTGCCGCCAACGACCTGATTGACAAGCTAAAGAAGCTGAGTGTGTCAGGCGCAGGTAAAGTTAAGGCTTGCACCCTTCATTCTTTATGCTTTGAACTGCTCGCTAAGAATACCGTGTTTCAGACTACGAATCGAGTACCTAGACCATTGATGGAGTTTGAAGGTGAACCCGTAGTCGCAGACCTGGCTGCGGGGGTAGGAGGAAAGGAAGCTGCCAAGGATCTTCTAAAAGCGTTCTTAGCGTATTGGGCTACCCTCCAACATCATCAACCTGGGTGGCCTCAGGATGCTGTGCAGCAAGACTTTCATCGGCAACCCATAAATTGGTTAACGTTTCATCAAGCCATGCTGATCGGCGAGTTGGTGTCACAAGCGCTCGACTACATCACGCGAAATCCGGCGTCTCCAGCAATACCCCACTATGCGCACGTCCTTGCCGACGAATACCAAGACCTTAACCGGGCTGACCAAGCTCTTATTGACGCCCTAGCACAGCACGGAACTCTAACGGTGGCTGGTGACGAAGATCAGTCCATTTATACGCGTTTACGGCACGCTAGACCTGAAGGGATCGTGCAATTTCACCAAACACACCCCAAGACTCACGACGTTCCTCTGAGCGATTGCAAACGATGTCCCCCACAAGTCATCCAAATGGCGAACTCCTTGATCCTGCGCAACCATCCTAGTCGTCCGAGTACGATCAGGCCAGGAGTCCAAAACGGTGGTGAGGTCTACATAGTCCAGCACAATTCTTTACGAGAGGAAATCACTTCCACAGCAGCCTTTGTGGATTGGTATCTTGGAAGCCACCCTGATGTTAAACCAGGAGAAGTACTAGTCTTAACGACAAGGGCTCGTATCGGATACGAAATGCGAGACGAATTGAATGCACTAGGACGTCCAACTCTGAGTTTCTTTACAGAAGACTGTCTCAAGAAGCCATCCGCAAGAGAGGGTTTCTGCTTGCTCACGCTGCTGGCTCGCCCAGATGACCGATCAGCCTTGCGAGCTTGGCTAGGCCTCGGCCACAATGATTGGCGAACCAACGCATATGACCGTGTATGGCAAGCCGCCCAATCCAGCGGAATAAGTCCTAAAGAATTCCTCGACAGAATATTGGGGGGTCTAGCACAGCCACTGCCGCATACATCCGATCTTGTTCGGCGACACGCGGAGCTGTCTGCACAACTGAAACCGCTGGCCGGGATAATGGGACCGGGCTTAGTTGAAATGCTGTGGCCACCGAACGATCCCGACTGCGAAGACATACGAAGCATTGGTTTGGCAGTGGCAGCGACCGCGCCATCCCCCGCCGAGATCCTAAATGATCTTGTAGCTGCCATCACCCAGCCAGAACTTCCCGGCGACAGCGACGACATAATCCGTGTCATGAGTCTGCACAAGTCAAAGGGATTGACCGCAAAGTGCGTGCTTGTCACAGGGTGCGTCGCTGGTGCATTACCCACACTTGGGGCCGGCCTCTCTTCAACGGAGCGGCAGCTAGCTCTCGAAGAACAACGACGATTGTTCTACGTCGCAATTACACGAACCAGTCAAACGCTGGTCTTAAGCTCCTCTGCCAAGGCCCCCTATGGTGACGCCAAGCAAATGGGCCTCACGGTCACCCGATTTGCTGGTCGGACTGGTGATAACGCGATTCTTCAAGCGAGTCCATTTCTCAGCGAACTTGGTCAACCTGCTCCGAGGCCATTGTCCGGTAACCAGTGGCGTTCAAGCGTGGGGTTCTAATCCGATCATCCGCTTGTGAAGTCCAGAGGGGCCATGTGCCTCGTCACCCCTGCGGGAGACAAGCTCCCGCGCTACGAGGATTGCGCGCGTTGACCGGCGCCGGCTATATCCTGGGAGCGCGGGCGTCCCGCCCGCTTCAGGGCGGCCAGGATGGCCGCGCTCCCAGGCGTAGAGCTTCGTATCCATATAGTATCTTTATCACAACAATCGGTATTACCTGGGCGATGGTGCGAGTCGCACGAAACTATTCCGCATAGAGCCGTTTGGAGGCCGATTTGAAGATCACCAGGATCGAGACCTTTCTAGTCCATCTGACCAACCGCAACCACATCTTCGTCAAGGTGCACACCGACGCCGACATCCACGGCGTCGGCGAGGCTTACTCGGTGGGGCCGGACCTGGCGGTGGTAGAGGTAATCAAGGACTTCGAGAGCTGGCTGGTCGGGCAAGACCCGCGTGAGGTCGAGCGCCTCTGGCAACTCATGTACAACGGCTCGCGCTTTCCCTTTGGCGTAGTGGTGGGCGCGGCAATCAGCGGTATCGAGCACGCTCTCTGGGATATTAAGGGCAAGGCTTTAGGCGCGCCGGTCTATGAGTTGCTTGGCGGCAAGTGCCGGGACCGCATTCGAGTCTATCAGTCCGCATCTGGCCGGACACCGGAAGAGCTTGCTGATAATGCAAGACGGCTGGTTGAAACCTACGGGTTCACCGCACTCAAGATCGCTCCCTACCCGCCGAACGACCAGCAGATCCCGGTCAATCAGCTCATCCGCGAGGCCGGCCGGCGGATGGAAGCCGTCCGCAAGGCGGTTGGCGACGACGTGGATATTGGCGTTGACCCGCACGCACGCATATTCGAGCCAATCATAGCAATCCAGATGGCGGAGGCGATCAAACCCTACCGGCCATTCTTCTTCGAGGAACCGATCCGGCCGGAGAATCTCGATGCGCTGGCTGAAATCAAGGCGAAGGCGCAGATACCGATTGCCACCGGCGAAAACCTGTACACCAAGTTCCAGTTTCGGAATCTGCTGATCCGCGAAGCCTGCGACTACGTCCAGCCGGATGTCTGTGTCACCGGTGGCATCCTGGAAACCAAGAAAATTGCGGCGATGGCTGAGAGTTTCTACGTCGGGTTGATCCCGCACAACCCCATGGGGCCGGTTGCCACGGCGGTCAACGTGCAATTGGCCGCTTGCACCTCCAACTTTGTGATCCTCGAATATCATACCGACGACCAGCCACCGCGCAGCGAGGTGTTGAAAGAGCCATTGAAATTGAAGGACGGCTATCTGGAGATACCGCAAAAGCCCGGACTCGGCATAGAGCTTAACGAAGAAGCGTTTGCCAAGTATCCGTTCAAGCCGTGGCGCCGGTCGCTTCCCTACCGGGCCGACGGCTCAGTTGGATTCGTATGACCTTCTCAGCGGCGACTTGGGGGATTTATTGTTACCCGAAAGCCGTCCGGTAAAATAGACCACTGCGCGCACCATAGTTTAGTTATACCAATTGTCCTTCCAAAAATGCATGAAATTCGTCTGGATGGAACCGAGATTGCTTCGGCTCGCCGCAGGTCGTCAGAGGCGACTCTGTCGACCGAGCCTAGCAATGACCTGGATACCGTCATTGCGAGCGAAGCGAAGCAATCCCAATAAGTGCTTTTGATCTGGCAATTGGTATTATTCTTTGGGAATTATATAGTTGACAAACCCGCGGATATAAAGAAAGTGATGTTTTGGACTCACGGCTACATCTAACAGGTTGCGTCGTGTCACTTCCTGTTTTATTCATCCTAAGTGCATCCAAAATTCATGCCATCCTGGCCCAGCCTGAGTCAAAATGGCAGTTAATTCCCTAAGGGGTATCCGCTCATTCCTATCAGTTGGGACAAAAGCTGCCCCGATCAAGTTTCCGTCACTATCTTCCTTTATCAGCCAACTATACTGTCCTTCCTGCTTTGCCTGTT
>JBCLEL010000238.1:0-3958 GCA_038913435.1 Chloroflexota bacterium | reverse complement strand
TTTGCAATGAGCGAGATAAAACTGGTTGGCCTTGGGCCTGGCCGGCCCGAACAGCTTACGTTAGAAGCAAAGCTAGCGTTAGAGTCGGCAGAAGTTATCTTTCTGCGAACCACCAGGCACCCGATCGCCGCGCAGCTTGCGCTGAACCCGCGCTGCTCAGCCTTCGACCACTTCTACCATGAATCCGACAACCTTGACGCAGCCTATCAAAGAATGGCCGAAACGGTGGTGGAGCAGGGCAAACACCTGTCGGTTGTCTATGCCGTGCCGAGCGACCCGGCTGTTGGTGACAGGTCGTGCCAACTGGTCCGGCAGCATGCGAAGGCGGCCGGCGTCACATGTCAGGTGATACACGGCATCAGCTTTATCGAGCCGGTCTGCCTGGCGGTCGGCATAAACCCAATGGCAGATGGGCTTCAGGTCTTCGATGCGTCAAGCCTATCGCTAGAGTCAGTCCGGTTGGCCCCTGAACGGGCGATGCCCTTTGCCGGCTGCTACCGCCCCTACAACCCAATTGCGCCTTTGCTTGTGCCACAAGTTGATAACGAGGCCGTATTATCCTATGTCAAACAGGCATTGCTGGAATGTTACCCGCCGGACCATGAGGTTACGCTAATTGCCGGCGCCGGCCTGCTGGACGAGCAGGTCCGGCGTTGCCAACTGATAGAAGTTGACCAGGGCGAGTCGCTGAACTACACGGCAACGCTGTACGTTCCGCCGGCCGATCCAATTCGAGCGCATGGCGATTTCGGCGCCCTGCTCTCGATTGTGGGCCGGCTGCGAGCGCCGGACGGTTGTCCGTGGGACCGCGAGCAGACCCATCAGTCAATCCGCTCGGACTTGCTGCAAGAGTCCTACGAGGCGGTTGACGCGCTCGACGCCGGCGATATGCCTGCTTTTATGAGCGAGCTTGGCGACGTGCTGCTGCAAGTCGTGATGCACTCGCAATTCGCTCGCGAGTCCGGCCAGTTCACCATTGAGGAGGTGATCGCCGAGATATGCGACAAGCTAATCCGCCGGCACCCGCACGTCTTCGGCGACTTGGAGCTGGCGACTTCGCAACAGGTGTTGGCCAACTGGGAGAGGATCAAGTCCCACGAGCGGGGCGGCGAGAAGTCGGTCTTTTCCGGCCTGCCGAAGGCGCTGCCGGCCCTGCAACTGTTCCAGACAGTCGTCAAACGCGCCCGCCGGCACAACATCTCCATCAGCGAAGTCGCTGAGCGACTGCCCACCGATGATGGCTGGGGCCGGCGGTTAGTGGAGGTGTGTTTGGAGGCCGGCGACAAGGTTGACCTGGAGGCGGCGTTGCGCCGGGCTACGCTCGACTTGGTGAGAACGATAGACGGGCGTCTAGCCGGCGGGTAAGGGCGAACGGCCGTTCGCCCCTACCGAACGCAATCCATACGGCCGTGTTCTGATGGTGTCACTGACACACTACTCGCTTGCTTTCTGCTCTCTTTGCAGAATTTCTAGGAACTCCCGCGGGCTGACAATCGCCACTCCTTCGTAACTTTTTAGTCGTCGCAACTTGGTATCTCCGGTGACCAGATAGTCGGTATGAGCCGAAACGGCAGTAGAAAGAACAAGATCATCCTCTGGATGAGTGGCGACACCGTGAACTTCGACCGTGATCGAGGTGAGAAGCGCTTGCCGGCGTAGGAGGTGGAGGTCAGCAGTGATTTCCTCTTGAGTAAGACGGCGGCGAAAGTATGGATCCTCAAACGTTTGGGCAACCTCGCTGAGGATATGCTCGGAGATGATCAGGATGTAGGAGCGCGCTCGCCAGGCGTCCATCATCTGGACAACCGCGCTTACTTGACCGTGACTAGCGAAGCCAGAAGCCAAGGCGTTGCTGTCAACAACTGCGGTGATCACCCTTGCAGAGCAGCAACCTGCTTCCGGTGGCGGTTCCTGGCTCGCACCTCACCAAGTGCTCGGGCTACCTCCCGCTCGATTTCCTCGTCGGGCACATCCTTGAAGGCTTGTCTGGTCGCATCCAAGGCTTTGAAGTCCTCTTCTCGTTGTCTTTCCATTTGGGTGAGACGTTCCAGGTCATCCGTGGAGATTATTGCTGCGACCGGGATTCCGTTTTTCTCCACAAGCACGCGGGTCTCCCGACGGAAGACCTGGTTGAGAATCTGGCTGAATTGTTCCCGTGCTTGGGAGGCTTTCATAGTCTGTGTTACGGGTTGGCGCTCAACCATGCCGCATCCTCCAATATTGTGATAGCTTGTACAAGCTATCACAATATTGGTAGGAATTCCACCAACAAAAGGCATGGCTTGAGGATCAGCCATAATTTCCTAGGCGACCAACTCGGGCACCGCCGCAACGGAATGGTCCTTCTGCACGATGGCAGCGAGTTAGAGACTGCCTACGCCTCACGATACACATACCGACGGTGGCCGAGCCTTACGATCTCGATGGCCAGTTCACTGTCGATCACGGTGTAGAGAATCCGATAGCTGCCTTGACGGACGCGGTAACGTTCCTCAGCCGAAAGCTTTTCCGAGCCGGCCGGGCGCGGGTCATCGCGCAGTTTATCTATCCGGGAGAGGATACGTTGCACATCCGCTCGCGGGATGTCACGCAAGTCTCTTGCCACCGATGATTTGAACCGCAGTTCATAGCGTCCCACCGGCCTTCAGATTGGCCAGAAACTCCTGGTAGCCGAGTGTCTTCTCGTCGGCGCGAGCCTCAAACGCTGCAAGGTCTTCCTCATCTTCGCGTAGGGCGGCACGAACAGCGTCGTTCACGATGTCGGACATGCTGCGATGGGCGTTGGCCGCCCTGCGCCGGAGGGCTCGATGCAACTCCGGTTCGAGATAAATGGTTGATCGAACGGAGCCACTGTTCATTGGTGTCCTCTAGGAACTCTGTATGTTCCTGCATGATAACACGCAGAACTCGCCGGGCCGGGCCTCGGCGAATAAGGACGCATCGAAGACGGCCGGACGAACGGTAGCCTGTAGGGTAGGAGCTTGTCTCCTACCGCCTACCCGTTAGACGAATGGACGCTCGGCTAGCCGGCAAGCAAGTAGGGGCGACCCGCCGGGTCGCCCCTACATTAGGCATATTGCCGGCCGGTGTCAGGCGACTAGCTCGCGCACCGCTGCAATGAGGTCGCTCTTCTGCGGGATGGCGGCCAGTTCAAGGCCGCCGTTGTACGGCACCGGCACGTTCTTGGCGCAAACGCGCCTGACCGGCGCATCTAGGTAATCGAACGCCTGCTCCATTATCTGGGTGGCGATCTCGGCGCCGACGCCGCACCGCTCGTAGCCCTCGTGGGCGACGATGACCCGGCCGGTCTTCTTCACCGACTCGATGATGGTGTCAATGTCCAGCGGGAAGAGCGTTCGCGGGTCAACCACCTCGACTTCGATCCCTTCCTTCGCTAGCTCCTCCGCCGCCTCCAACGCCTTGCCGACCAGCGCGTGAAATGTGACTATCGTCACGTCTTTTCCCCGGCGTTTAACGTCGGCCACGCCGAACGGGATGGTGAAGTCACCGTCTTCCGGCACGTCACTCTTGACGAAATATATCTGCTTGTGTTCAAGGAACACGACCGGGTTGTCGTCACGGATCGCCGACTTCAACAGGCCCTTAGCATCCGCCGCCGTTGACGGAGCGCAGACTTTCAGCCCGGGGATGTGCACGAACCAGGCTTCCAGGCTCTGCGAGTGTTGAGCGGCGGTGCCGCGGCCGGCGCCCTCCTGGGTGCGGATCACCATCGGGACCTTCGCCTTGCCGCCAAACATGTAGCGCATCTTGGCGGCCTGGTTGACCAGCGCGTCCATCGCCAGCCCGATAAAGTCCACGTACATGATCTCAGCGACCGGTCGAGTGCCGGTGACTGCTGACCCGGTCGCAATCCCGACTATCGCCTCTTCCGAGATCGGCGTATTGCGAACGCGCTTCTCACCGTACTTAGCCACCAGTCCCTTGCCGACACCATAGA
>JBCLEL010000237.1:0-3959 GCA_038913435.1 Chloroflexota bacterium | reverse complement strand
ACTAGAAGCATTGGCCCCTTCAAGCTGCTGAACGTGGCCGGCGCCTACTGGCGCGGCGACGAGCACCGGCCGATGTTGCAGCGCATCTACGGTACCGCCTGGCCGACTCAACAAGAATTGGACGACCACCTGCGGCGGCTTGAAGAGGCGCAGCGGCGCGACCACCGCCGGCTGGGCAAAGAGCTAGACCTCTTTAGCATCCGTCACGACCAGACCGGCGCCGGCCTGATCCTCTGGCACCCAAAGGGCGGTCGGATTCGCAACGAGATCGAGAACTTCTGGCGCAAGGCCCACTACGACGCCGGCTACGACCTGGTCTATACACCGCACATTGGCCGTTCCAACCTGTGGCAGACCAGCGGGCATCTCGATTTCTTCCGCGAGAGCATGTTCTCCGGTATGGCGGTTGACGACCAGGAGTACTACCTGAAGCCGATGAACTGCCCGTTCCACATCATGATCTACCAGAACTCCTTGCGGAGTTATCGCGATTTGCCGATGCGGTTGGGTGAATTAGGCACCGTTTATCGCTACGAGCGCGCTGGCGTCCTGCATGGGTTGATGAGGGTGAGGGGGTTCACTCAGGACGACTCGCACATCTTCTGCCGGCCGGACCAGGTCGTGTCCGAAGTGGCCGGCGTCCTCGATCTGACGATGTTTATTCTTGGCGCGTTTGGCTTTAACGAGTTCGAGACTTTCCTTTCCACCCGGCCGGAGAAAGCGGTCGGAGAAAAGGAACAGTGGGACCGGGCGACCGACGCCTTGCGGACGGTGCTGGACGAACGCGGGATTAAGTACGAAGTGGACGAGGGCGGCGGCGCCTTCTACGGGCCAAAGATTGACCTCAAGATCAAGGACGCTATTGGCCGGGCCTGGCAATGCACCACCGTACAATTCGACTTCAACCTGCCGGAGCGGTTTGACCTGAAATTCATTGGCGACGACGGCAAGGAGCATCGGCCCTACATGGTGCACCGGGCGTTACTTGGCTCGATGGAGCGCTTCTTTGGCGTGCTGATCGAACATTTCGCCGGCGCCTTCCCGGTTTGGATTGCGCCGGTCCAGGTGAAGATTCTGCCGATTGCCGACCGCCACCAGGAGTACGCTGAGTCGGTTGCGGCTAGGTTGAAGGAAGCCGGCCTGCGGGTCGAGGTGGACGGCCGGCGGGAGAAGGTCAACTACAAGATCCGCGAGGCGCAGTTACAGAAAGTGCCTTACATGTTGATCGTCGGTGACAAAGAGGCGGATGCCGATACCGTCTCAGTCCGGCTGCGTACCGGCGAGAACCTCGGCGCTCAGAAGGTGGACGCTTTCCTGGCGATGGCTAGATTGGTCAATGACAGCCGGAGCGAAGAGCTAGCGCCGGCCATTGGTGGTTGACCACCTGGGAGCGCGGGCGTCCCGCCCGCTCCGGGCGGCCAAGATGGCCGCGCTCCCAGGTGTAGCCTATCTCCCTATTTCGCTACAGTCTATAGCGAGACTACTAGCGCAACGGATCGATAACCGTACTGGACGCTGTAAGTATGAGATAAGTGGGGTGTCTTTATGGAGGAACTGCAAGCACGACATGAACGAACGGTAGCAGACCGCTTTATTGAGTGGTACAACGCTCAACATGGCACCAATTTTTCTTTTCAAAAGCAAGCTCGCAAGAAAGGCGACCCTGATTTTGAGTACAACAATGGCAAGCTAGAGTTGATAGTTGAAGTAACTGATGCTTACTACGATGATCGTGACGCAGCGCTCCAATGGCAAAACGCTCGCGGTGATCCGAAAGCTCATAAAAAATGGAGTGGGATGAATTTCGATACCGCATTGGTTGCTAAGATCAATGAGCTTTTGACCAAGAAGTGTAACAATGATTATGGTTCTAATTGCGTCCTGGTCATCAATGTCCAACCACAACTTACGACTGTTGACGATTTAGGAACGCGGCTGGCCGAAATTCGAATTCCCATTCGCAATCCGTTTACAAGGATATACTTAACCGGCTTGTATCCGATGGATCGGTCGAATGCCGGTGGCTACCAGTGTTGGCCCTTATTCGGGCAGGTTGCGGAATAGGTCTTTATCGTGGCAATCGAATACTGTCGTCCCGCTATGGTCCGAGAAATAAATCACTATGGCGCTTAAACGCATCCTAGTCCCCCTCGACCAATCACCGCTTGGCGAAGTGAAGCTACCGGTTGCCGAGGAGCAGGCGCTCGCTTTCGACGCCGAGGTCATCCTGCTCCATGTACTGCCGGAAGACACGGCCGCCAAAAACGGCGCCGTTTCGACCGAGGAATCGAAAGCCCGCGCATATCTGGATACCATCGCCGCCAGGATGCGCGCCGCCAGGGTAAAGGCCCGTCCCTTGGTGCGCTTCGGGCCGGTGGCTAAGACGGCGCTTGAAACAGCGCGTGCAGAACGAGTTGACTTGATAATTATCGGCAGCAACGTTCGCACCGGCCTCTCGCGGTTGCTACTGGGCAACGTCGCCGAAGAGATCGTTCGTGACGCGCCCTGCCCGGTGCTGCTGGTCCGGCCGGATGTGAGCGTGCCGCAACCGGCGCCGGCGGTGCCCAGCTTTGCCGACGACGCGGCCCGGGCCGGCCCCGTAGCGCCACGGTCACTTGGGTCCCGTACCGTTGAAATCGCCCGGATTGTCGGTAGCGTTGGTCGCGCGGCTGATTTAGGTCCAGATTTTCGCGCTCTCAACAAGCGACTCGAGGACGAGCAACGCTATGAGCGTATTCTCAAGGCGATGGAGCAAGGCGCTAATATGCCGCCGGTCGAACTTTACAAACTCGGCTACGGCTACTACGTCCTCGATGGCAACCATCGCGTTGCGGCGGCTAAGCAGCTTGGCCAGCTCGAGATTGACGCCATTGTTACCGAGTTTGTCCATATCGCCGACGCCCAGGCCCAGCGTGTTTTCGCCGAGCGACGCGCCTTCGAGCGGTCAACCGGCCTCACCCGTGTCGGCGTCGCCCAGCCGGGCAACTACGCCCGGCTCGAAGAGCTGATCCAACAGTGTGCCGAGCGCCACCAACTTACCGATCTGCGCCAGGCGGCGACCCGTTGGTACTCTGAGGTCTATCGCCCGCTGGCGGCGCGGATTCGGGCGATGAGGTTGAGTCAACATTTTCCCGGCGAGCGCACCGCCGACATCTATGTCCGGCTGGCCGACTACCGTCGGAGCGAATCGGAGCTTCAAGGCCGTGAATTGAGTTGGGAGGAGGCGCTTGAGAGCTTTGTAGCCGCGCATCGCCGCCGCGGATAGTGTCCGACGAGCGACTGGTGACTGCCGGTCAGTCTTTGACCCGTCGTGAGGGTGCTTTCATCGCCTGTTCTACCGCGGCGATCTCTTCCTGGGTGAGGCGGTGGTTTGACTTGCCGGCCACGATCTCTTTGGCGAATATCCGGCTTTCTGTTCGGGAAAAGAGTGAGCTAAAGACAACGCCGTCGCCTTTGGCATCGAGCAATGCAACTACGAAGCTCTGATCACCGCCGGTATCTTCAAACGGATTGAAGCGAATGACTCCGACACGCTGCACCGCCGTTTGCAAGACTTTTTCCAGCTCGCTGTAAAGTTGGCTCAATTCGTCAACTCGACTGGTATTCGCGGTGACGGTAGCTATCTGCCGGTTCAATATCTCTTCCAGATTGCCCTCTTCGACGCCTTCGATCAGGCTATTGTATTGACTCAGCACGTTTGACAGGCGTCTTTGTAGCAGAAATACCCAGACCAGCAGGACTACTGCCACGATCAGTAGAATAACTATCAGGAGAGGGCTATTTTTGGTGACAATAGACTCGATCTCTTGCAACTGCCTTTGGGCCTCCATAAGCCGGCGGATTCCATCCGGCCGGCGCTGACTCGGCAAGAATAGCAGATGTGGGCCAGGTGAACCATCATGCACATTATTCGGCTATGACCTGTCACATATCAATATGGGTTCAGGATTAAGGCTGGT
>JBCLEL010000236.1:0-3967 GCA_038913435.1 Chloroflexota bacterium | reverse complement strand
CAAGCTGGCGCGCCACCGCAGAGATCGCTTCCCGCCGGTGCCGGTAGAACGTGGTTTCAGCGATGCGTGGCGCACCATAATTTGCGCGGTCGGCCTTTTCAATACATATTCCTCGTGCAAGATGTGGTACTGCAGAGCGCCCGGCGCACCGGCCTGAAGGAATTCGTTAGAGGGCTTCAGCCGGTCAATCGCTGAAACAAGCGCCTCGCGCAGGGCCTGAGCCTGATCGAGGGGTGTGGGATCGGCCAGCGTTCCGTTGCCCCACCGCGAGCGAGTGGTGGAGAGTGTGCCCGACAGCCGATAGACAAGTTCGCATCTGGATAGGGCAGAAGGGTTGTTGAGTTGCCGCAGGGCCTCCTGGACAAGGCGGGGGAAGGCCCCCAGCGATTGCTCATAGCTTTCCAAGTCGCTTGAAGATGGGCCGTTGTTCCTGGCTGGCGCTGAGGGATTCACGGCAGCGCGCTCGTACAGCACAGCGGTTTCGCCCAGTTCGGCCTCGCCGCGGAGCACCTCGGCGATGGTGTCGTAGAGTGTTAGCAGGTCTTTGGCCCAATTCCGGGCCTGGGCTGCAATGTTGGCGTCATCGCCCTCCTGGAGAAGCGCCATCAGCGTACCGGCGGCATTGGAAGCCTGATGCACGCATCCCTCGATAGCTGCACGCTGACGAGCGTGGATGCCCCGAAGACGTTCGACGATGGCAGGCTCGGGGAGCGGTAGCTCTCCGCTCTCGTAGCGGGCCAGGTGGTTGCTGAGGTCGCGCTGCCTCTCCAGGATTTGCCCTAGCGCGGGCGTGACCTGTTTGTCGAGGTGGGCGACGGCCTCGGCGAGGATGCGGTTAAGTTCGGAAGGGCCGCTACCGTGGGCGGCTCTGCGTTCGGCAAGCTTGGCTTCCATGAGCCGGCGAATTGAGAGCAGCTTGCGTAGTTCCGGCGCAGACGGTTCAGGCTGCCATCGGTGGAGAGCTATCACTGAAGCGGCGTAGGCAACTGTTCGGGCTTTTTGGTAGTGGGTGCGACGACCATCGCTTCTCCACGGTCTTCAAGACCAGGGGGAAATCGGCCTGTCGCACCCCACTGGTATTATTAAACATACAAGGGGATAAAGGGGATGAGGGCCGTACCCGTCCCAGGTGTATGGCTTTCCACACACACTCTCAGACTTCAAGGACATTGAGAGGTCTTGATTGACTAGCGACCCTTTACCCCTGATAGATCTCGTTTACCTGGCTGAAGCTGGCGCCTGGTTGCGTCCCGCCGCCTATGACGTAGATGCGGTTATCAATGGCTACCGCCGCCAATCCGTGCCGGCTGATTTGCATTGGCCTACCGGAGCGCCAGGTGTTGCTTTCAACGTTGTAGATTTCGTTCTGGTTGAAGGAGCCGCTCGGCTGCTCGCCGCCAAAGACGTACACCTGGTCACGCACCACGGCTGCTGCGATCCCGCTGCGTGGCGTCGGCATCGGCGAAGCCGGCTGCCATCGGTCTTCGGCGGGAAAATAGACCTCGTTGACCGGTAGATTCCGGACAAACGAGCCGACGCGGCCACCAACCGCTACGATATTGGTTCGGGCTACTGCGATTGCCAGATGGTCGCGTGGCGTCGGCATCGGCGCCAGCGATTCCCAGCGGTCGCTGGAGAGATTGTAGGCTTCTACGGTTGGCAAGTCCTGCTGCTGGATTCCGCCGATCGCATATAGCTTGCCGGCGAAGAAGGCCATTCCAAGCGCCGCGCGTGGAGTTGGCATCGGCTTCAATCGTTCCCACTTGTCATTTGCGGTGCTATAGCGCCAGCACTCGGCTGATGGCTGCCCGGTTTGCTTGTAGCCGCCAATCAGGTAGATGGCGTTGGCGGCGCCGGCTGCAGCGGCGTGATGGAGCGGCTCCAGCAGCGGCGCTCTTTTTTGCCAGGAGTTGGTAGCTGGGTCATAGACCTCGTTGTCGGAGCTGACCCCGTTTGGCCGGAGGCCGCCCAAGATGTAAATGCGGCCATTTGCCACCGCGCCGGCCACCTCGCTGCGCGGCGTCGGCATGGGCGAGCCCAAGCTCCAGGCGCCTGGCGCCACCACTGGTGTCGGTTTGGCGGGCGCTGGACTCGGTGTAACAGCCGCCTGGCGCACGGCGGTGGAAGCCGGTCGAGTGACAGTAGGGGTTGCTCGCGCCGGGCTTGGCTTGGCTGCGGCTGACGGGTTGCTTGTTGGGGACTCGCCAAACAGGCTGCAACCGGCCAGCGCCGTCAAGCCGGCCAGCATAGAAAGATGTTGCAGAAGCGCGCGTCTGGATAGCATAGATCTCATCTCTGATTGCTTCTGGGAATGATGTGCGATCTCATTAGAGATAGGTTAGCATGGTATTGTGTGTTTAGGGTCGGCGGCGTTAAATCTGTTGCATCCGGCGGAATTTTGGCTATACTACCATTCAACCGCACTGATAGGTGACGATGTAATAGAGTTCGCTCGTCTAGCCCTTAAGAGATCTTATTTGTTCGTTGCTATTTAGGATGTAGTGGAGGTTTAGCGCAATGACCTACGTCATTACAGGGCCTTGCATTGGTGTGAAGGACAAGTCTTGTGTTGATGTATGCCCGGTGGACTGCATCCATTCGACGGATGATGAACCCCAGTATTACATCAATCCGGACGAGTGTATAGATTGCGGCGCTTGCGAGCCGGCCTGCCCGGTCACCGCGATCTTCCCGGAGGACGCGGTCCCCGACGACCAGCAGAAATACACCGCTATCAACGCGGACTGGTTCAAAAATAAATAGGCCCACTGGAAGCCGGTTAAGCGGAGAGGAGCGATTCTCTCCGCTTTTTGTTGGAAATGCCCTTGGTGGGCCAAAGCGCAGGGAAGTTCATAAGATTGCTAGGAAGGTTCAGATTCGAGGACGGTCATAAACTCGCGCGGGGTGACAATCTTTGCTCCCGCATACTCTTTCAGATCGAGCAATCCCTCGTCTCCTGTAACCAGATATTCGGCTTGACCCAGGCGGGTAACCGCCAGAACGTAGTCGTCCTCGGGGTCGCCAGTAACTACCAGACATTGGTGCGGTGGCACACGGATCATTTGAGCTTGGGTTTGGAGTAGCCGAAGAATCCACTCGCGGTCTTCGTTTGGCTGAGGCAGCCTCTTGCTGATCCGAGGTAAGCCCAGTTTTTCATCGAGCTCGGTGATAATGCCTTCGGCAGTGATCAGGGAGATTCGTTCTTGCTGCCAGGCGGCGACTATTCTCCGGCAGAAACCTAAGGGGCCAACCAGCGCGGAAACCAGGACATTGACATCAACAACTGCTTGAATCATCCTCGGCTGGGAGATGGTTGTTGCTCAGCCTTTCGCTGACGGTCCAACTGCTCTAGCTCGTCCAGCACCTCATCTGAGTTCAGGCCCGGGTTATTTTCAGCAATGCTCATCACCATGGCAAACAGTGCCTTGCGAACCTGGGGACGGTTGCTATGAGCGAGCAAAAAGGTCTCAACCTCCTCTTTGGGGATACGGTAGACTCGGCCAATCTGGCTGGCGGCCAGCTTATTCTGGCGAATCAACCGATAGACAGTATCGGTGTTGAGCTGCAAATACTCTGCGACTTGCTCAGGAGTCATAATCTCACGCATAATTGTTTACCTCCTAAGTCAATATTTAACGACGCCCTAGTTGATTTGTCAATGGTTAAGACCAGTTGAGGAGATTACAGTTGCATTAGCTGGTAAGCTGGTAAGCTGGTAAGCTGGGAACTGCTGAGTCCGACAGGGCCGCCGCTTCGCTGAGGAAGATAATTCGCCCTTGTTCCAACGGCCCATTCGCCTATGTTCAGGCTGAGGGGATTATAGCGGGATGGCTAAGTTAAGCTGGTATTCCAGCGGGACATCACTGCGCGGGTTCGTTTGGGTCAGTGAACCGGCCGAGCTTTACGCCCGGAGGACATGGGGTAGGCTGGCGGACAATGTCGATTCGCCAACCTGCTGCATCCAGTT
>JBCLEL010000235.1:0-3968 GCA_038913435.1 Chloroflexota bacterium | reverse complement strand
CCCTCCCATCCGACAACCTCGGTCCACTTATCCTCCAACGCCTTATAGGTGGCGAAAAAGTTCTCGATCTCACGCAACCAGTGCGGCTCCAGGTCGGCGAGGTCGTGGATGCCGTCGAAGCGGGGGTCAACCGTCGGCACCGCCAATATCTTCTGGTCGAGTCCTTTCTCGTCACGCATATCTAGGACGCCTATCGGCCGGCAGGGTATCAGACAACCCGGAAAAGTTGGCTCGTGAGTCAGCACTAAAGCGTCCAGCGCGTCACCGTCCGGCGCGTGGGTGTCTATGACGAAGCCGTACTCGGCTGGATAGTGGACCGAGCTATAAAGCACCCGGTCGAGCCGCAGCCGGCCGGTGGCGTGGTCGTACTCGTATTTGTTGCGGCTTCCACCTGGTATCTCGACCAGGACCATGATGTCAGCGCCGGCGGAATGTATTGGCATTAGGGTCTCCCAGTAACAAACCAGTCGTCAAAGATTCTACTAGCTATCAACGAAAGTTTCCCTTGCTAATGCGCTTGTTGGTTAAAATGCTGGGAGCGCGGGCGTCTCGCCCGCTCCGGGCGGCCAGGATGGCCGCGCTCCCAGGCATAATGTCTACCCACAGATTAAGTATGGTCAATGCGAGGCAACTGGCATAAAGGCTCGATCCTTCAGCCGAAGGATGCTCACTGCTGTAGAATAGCTCCGACGACGTTCATAAGGATCATTGATGAGTAAGATGGTTTTGGCCTTGATCGCTGCGACGTTCTTAACGGGCCTGATTGCCGGCCCGGCCGGTGCTAGCTGCGTCCAGCAAACTCCCGAAGAACAGGCCGCTGCCGCCCACATTGTCGCAACCGGAACGATAATTGCTATGGAGACGGCGCCTACCGGCGGCGACCTAGTCAGCGCCAAACTCGATTGGGTGTACAAGGGGCCGGCTTATAACGATTTGCAGTTCAAGATCAATGGCGGTGGGGCCGTCACCTCGGTAGATGTGCCATTGCGGGTAGGATCGCGGTATCTGTTCTATATGCTCCCCGTCGGGGACCAGCTTGATACGAATATATGCGCCGGCACCCGCCAGATTGGCGCTAGTGACAAGCCGGCGGTGGCCGGCGCCGGTCCCGGCTATGCGCCAAGCTCTACCGCCAAACGGCCGGTCGAAATTCCTGCTTACATACCAATTCTGGGCTTGCTAGTCTCAGTAGCTTTGATCTTTGGGGCAATCGTCCTTGCCCGCAACGTCGGACGACGGCCACCAATCGCTAACGATTAGCAGTTCCGGCCGGCGAGACCAGGCGCGCCAGACCTCCACTTCTGAAACGCTCGCGGATAAAGCCGGCCATCACCCGCCGCTCCTGGTCCTCAACTTCGGCTGGCGATGGTGGTGTTAACACCTGTCCACCCACTATCGTCAAGAGGCTCTTCAGCTTCAGCCGGCCCCGTCGCTGCTGTCCGGTCGCGTCGGTGAAGGTGAAGTCGCCTTCCTGCAACTCCAGCAGCGCCACATCAGCCGGCTGGCCTACTTTCAGCGTTCCAAGCTCGCGGCGGACAACTTTCGCCGGCGCAACTGTCGTCTTTCTGACGACTTCGGGCAGGCTGAGTCCGAGGTTCAGGAACTTGGACATTGTGGTCGGCAGGTCAAACATCGGGCCGGCTACGCTCAATTGATGAACGTCGGTGCTGATGACATCAGGTGATATGCCCTGATCCAGCAGCTTCTCAGCCGAATCGTAGCTGAAGCTGCCCGAACCGTGGCCGATGTCCAGCACGATCCCCTCGCTGATAGCCTGGCGGATGAAATCGAATGCCTTGCCGGTGTCGTCCACCAGCCGATTGCGGTTGTCACCGCCGGTGAAGCAGTGGGTCAACACATCGCCGGGCCGCATCAGCTTTACGATGTCTTTCAACGCCGGCGGCTTGCGTCCGATGTGGACCATAACCGGCAGCTTCAACGCTTCAGCCGCCTCGACCGCACGGTTTAATGGAATCACATCGTTTTCGCCCACGGTCAATGCGTCCAGCCGCACCTTGATGCCAACTATGTGCTCGATGTTGTTCTGCGCCGCCCGGACCGCCATCTCCGTGTCAACGTAGTTGAGGTTCGACACCTCAAAGGTGAAGTGGGCTAGGCCGATGGAAGAGATATTCAGAAAGGCTAAAACCCGCGGTCGGGCGCGCTCGATGATGAACTTGCGGAAGCCGGGGAAGGTGTAGGCGCCGGCGGTGCCGGCGTCAATAAAGGTTGTCGTTCCGCTGACCGGCGCGACCTGATCCACGTCAATGCCCCACAGTGTTGATCCCCAATAGCAGTGGGTGTGGAGGTCAACCAGGCCGGGCGTCACGATCTTACCCTTTGCATCAATGACCTTGCTTGCGTTCTGAGCGTCAATAGAGGGAGCGATTGCGGCAACCTTACCGTCCTTGACGGCGACATCGTAGGGGCCATCCAGACTTTGTGACGGTTCGATCAGCCGTCCGCCTGTGATTATCAGGTCGTACATTTTCATGTCCTCCTTACTGCGCATCCGCCAAATGCATATCTTGTTCGTCGGCACACAAAGACCGCATCGGTCGCCTTAGAGGCGACCCAGGTTGACGAACCTCATCCCCCTGACCCCCTTCTCCTTGCAGGAGAAGGGGGAAATAGCTAGTGGGGGACACCCCCACATCCCCCGACAAGGGCTTCGCCCTTGTAACCCTTTCCCGTCTTTCATCACCCGGTGACTCTGTCCGGATGAGAAACGGCTCGCCAAAAGCGAGTTAGCGTGAATCATTTATCGGATGCACCAGTTACCGTTGTTTGGTTGCCGCCAAGAGTTCGCCAAAATCTAATACGGTCTGCTCATACAAGGCCGGCGCTTTAGTCAGCTCTTCGAGCGAGATAGATTCGTTCGCGGTGTGGGCGTCATCAACGCAGCCAGGCCCCAACAAGACGCAAGGGATTCCGCCTCGCCCTGATAGCCACCTGGCGTGCGAGCCATAGGGGACACCAACGGCTTTGTCATCACCGGTTAACCGTGTGGCCGCTCGTCGGGCCGCCTGGACGATGGGCGCGTCGTCCGGCGTGTCCAACCCAACCGGTTCGATCGTTGGTTCTATTAGCCGCAGCTCGAGGCCGGGATGGTCCCGCTGCACCCGCTCTAATAGCTCGCGCATCTCTCGCACTATCTTGGCAACATCCTCGGTGGGCAAGGTGCGCCTGCCCACCGCAATGGCGCATTCGGCCGGCACGATGTTCAGCCCAGCGCCACCCTCGATCATCGTCACGGTGATTGTCGGTGGCGTGAGCAGAGGGTGGGTGCTCGCCGGCAACGACGGCTCGATCTCGGTTCGGATCGCCTGCAAGACCGGCAATATCTGGTAAATAGCGTTAAGGCCGTTTTCCGGTTTGGAAGTGTGGGCGGCGCGACCAAGCGCGGTGATGCGCCAAATTAGGTTACCTTTGTGCGCCCGCACGACTTTCAACTCGGTTGGTTCACCGACGACGGCTGCTTCGACGCGGATGTTGCGATCAATAAACGAGTTGATCCCACTGCCGCCGCTCTCCTCATCAACCGATGCCAGGGCGATGACATTGACCCTCAGCTCCGACCGGCGCTGGAGAAGCCGCTCCATCGCAATCATCATCGCGGCTAGCGGACCTTTGTCATCGCAAGCGCCACGACCGTACAGTCGTCCATCTCTGATTTCGGGTCGAAATAATGCTTCGCCTACTGGCACGACACTGACCGTATCAGTGTGCGCGTCCAACAAGATCGTACCCATCGGATCAGGGCAGGCCAACCGAGCGATGACATTGGGCCGGTTGGGAGCTACCTCGTATGACTCTACGTCGAGGCCAAGCCTACGGTAGTAATGCTCGACATAACGGGCCATATCGCGCTCGCCGTGGGTAGCGCCTGGATAGCGCAAGTTCACGCTTTCTATAGAAACCAGATCGCTCAGTAGTTGAACAACCTGCTCCCGCTGAACGGCTGAGGT
>JBCLEL010000234.1:0-3986 GCA_038913435.1 Chloroflexota bacterium | reverse complement strand
CCATCGCCTCGACGGTTGTGATGCCAAAGTGCTCAAACCGCTCAGGATGTCGAGTTTCGTCTTCACCGAGGCCGGTCCCATGCCAGAAGATCGCGCTATAACCGTACAGCTCAATCAACTCGTCAAACGGAGCGTTTATATGCAATGTGATCGGATAGCCGCGCACCGCTTCTTCCACAGATTGTAGGTAGATGCGATTGCTCTCGGTCTCGTTATACCCCCCAACCAGATGATAATGCCAGTCGGACAGGCCGGCGTCGCACATTTGCCGGAACGCCTTCACCATTTCCAGATGCTTCTTGTTGTGGCTGCCGGCGAAGAAGCGCCCGACGCTTATAATCCAGTTGCGCTTTTCTAAGGGCTGAATTCGCTCCACGTCAATGGCCGGCGGCAAAACAAACGGTTCAACATTCCAGTACTGCTTGATCCAGCCGGCGGTGAACTCCGAGTTTGCCAGGATAAGGTTGTAGCTGCGTAGAAGCTGGCCCTGATTGACCGAGCGCCGGCCGCGCCTCAATGCTAGCAGGACTAGCCGTCCTAGCAGCGTTTGGTCGCCGGATCGGCCTCCCCGGCCCAGCATCAGCCGGAGGACGGCCTGACGGCCCTTATCCCCCAGGGACATAGTCAGCAGCCGCAGCGCCAAGTTTTTCAATGTTACATAGCCGGCGATTGCCCTAGTGGCGCCAACTGCTGAGGCTGGGAAGTAGATGAACAATGCGTTTCGCCGGCCTTCGGGCTGGAAATAGTCCAGATGAGAGGCATTGATAAACAGATCGTAGTCCCGGCTAGCCTCAATAACCGGCTGGAAGCGGATATGTTCTGGCAGTGTGAGCACCCGGACACCATCCAGGTCCAAAGCTAGCCGCTGCTCTAACTCCTGGCGGGCAATTGGGCGATGGGTGAGGAGGTCCACCTGGTGCCGCTGGCAGAGGACTTCGGCCATTAAACCCATGTGTTTCTCGCCGCCGCCACAGGTGTGCAGCCACTTGTTGTAGAAGGCTATCTTCAGTCTTGGTATAGGAGCTTCTCCAGATCGGAAAAAGGCGCCTTGCGCCGGGCGTTCAACTGGCTACTTTTGTAGAGCGCCCCTGGCAACCGGCGGGCCAGCCCTTGCAATGTTTTTGCCCGGACCTGCCAGTCGGGACCGGTCCGCAGGCGCATTCGGGCGCTGCCGGCCAGAAAGCGTCCAAGCTCTGTCAAGATGCGGCTGGGCGGAAAGTTCTTTGCGACAAACAGCAGCCGGTTACGGTCAACCAGGTAGCGAAAGAGAGGGGACCACTCGCCGGCGGTGCCGCAATGCACGTGCCGGATGACCGCCGCCGGCTGATACAGAATGTCCCAACCGAGCGCCCGCATGCGCATGCTGAGGTCGGTATCCTCGTAGTACATGAAGAATGACTCGTCAAGCAGGCCGGCTTGTTCCAACGCTGATCGCCGCAGCAGGACGCCGGCGCCACAAAAGGCCGTGACAGGCTCAAGCTGGTCATAACGTCCGTCATCATCGTAATGATACTGTCGGCGGTTGATCGTATAGCTGCCACGGTCGCGGCCAAACCCCCGGCTAGAGACCTCCGAGCCGGCGTTCTGGATCAGCCGGCGGGTTGGCGCCTGACCGAGGTCTGCCTCGACCAGTAGTTCGATCTGGCCGGGCCGCGCCCACCGGTGTCCTTGCAATGAGAGACTTACTTCCGGGGTCTGCGAGCGTATCTCCGGCGCTGAGAACTGGTCATAGGCGTGGACTAGCAGCGAGAAAGCGACTTTTCGCTCAGGGAGGACGGGCAGCTTGACCCTGGCCCACCAGCGCTCCAGCTTAGGTTCCGAGCGGTCATCCAGCTCAAGCTCAGCGTCCCAGCCGGCCGGTTGCTTCACCTTGACTTCAACCGGCCATCGCGGCCGCTTCGGACTGGCCGGCGGATAGTCAACCGGCCAGGTCAGTTCAAAGTTTACCGGCGCGTAGTCGTAGTAGAAGACCAGCTTCGAGGCGGCGGCGCCGGCCTCCGGGTGGCTCTCAAGTGTGTCGACTAGATTAGCGAGCCAGTCCGGATGCGGGCGGGTGTCATTGTTCAGCAGGGCGATGTAGCGGCCACCGGCAATCTGGATGCCGGCGTTGTTGCCGGCGGCAAAGCCGAGGTTGCGGCCGGCGGCTAGTACCCTCGCCCAGGGGAACTCGCGTCTGACTAGCTCGACCGAGCCATCGGTTGAGCCGTTATCAACCAGGACTACTTCGTAGCTTTCAGTAGGCAGCGATTGACTTGCCAGTCCGTTTAGGCAGTCAGTCAGATACCTGGCCCCGTTGTAGTTCAGGACGATGACCGAGGCGGTGAGATCGGGGGCAAGGCGTAGTTGCTTGGACGCTGAATTTGTCAAACGGCCTCGGCGAAGTGCGGCTCTAGCCGCTTGAACAGCAAGTAGCCGAGGATAAACACGACGACTGAAACTCCCGTCGCCAGCAGAAATGGCCCGGCCGCCGGCAACCGCCCGTCAATGATCGTGTCGCGGTAGGCTTCGATGATCGGCGTCATAGGATTAAGCGCGAAGAACGGGCGCATCTCGACCGGTATCTGTTCCGCCGGATAGATTACCGGAGTCAAAAACATCCACAGCATAAGCAGGATTGACAGTAGCTGCGCCACGTCGCGGAAAAATAGGTTCAGGGCCGAAAGTATCATGCCCATACCGATGGTGAAGACCAGTTGAACCAGCAGGATCACCGGCGCCAGGACGATCAGCGGACTTGGCGGCCGGCCATAGAGGAACATTATGATTATCAACACCAGCAAGGAGACGGCAAAGTCGAGCAGCCGGGCCAGAACCGCGCTGATCGGCAGGATTTCGCGGGGGAAGGAAACCTTCGAGAGCAGGCTAGCCAGTCCCACCAGGCTGCCGGTCGCGTTGTAGAGCGAGTTGGCGAAAAAGTTCCAGCCGAGCAGACCGGTCAGGATGAACACCACGTAAGGGGTGTCGCCGGTCGGCACTCGCATTATGAAGGAAAACACCAGGGTGAACACCAGCGCGGTAGCCAGTGGGTTGACGATTGTCCAGTAAAAGCCGAGCAGCGATTGCTGGTAGCGTGATTTGATGTCGCGCCAGGTCAGAGCCTCGATGACCTCGTGCTGTTCAAACAGCTTCAGCCACCAGCGAATCAACCCGCCGGCTGGCTGGGCGCTGTCGTAGACGATGGCGCTACTCTTCGTCATCCCCGTCTTCTTCGGCTTCTGCTGACTGCTTGACCCGCGGGAGCACTGGCATTAGGTCCTCGGACGACCGCCGGCGGCCTCTTGGCTCGATCTCGCGGACCGCCGCGACAAACTTGGTTATCTCGGAAGCCGTGGCGTTAGTTTTGATCGCAATACATTCGACGCTGTTATCGTACAGCAGTTGGATGTCAGCCGGCGTGACGCCCTCGTGGGCCAGGAAGATAACTGGCTGGCGGCTGCCGCTAAAGGTCTGTCGCAGCAGCCCCAGGTCGGTTAGTGACAGTGATGGCGCGCTGTCCTGAGCGCGCACCAGCGATACAGCCAGACCTCCGGTGGATAGCTCGCTTGCTAGACGGGCCGGCGAAGGCAAGCTGCCGCCGATCTCCAATGCTATGACTAACTCCGGGCCCTCGTCCGCCAGGGCGCGGGCCGGCGTTTGGTCCGGCTTTACAACGCAGAAATGGACGCCGGCCGCCTTCAGGCCGGCCAGCGTCTCCTCCGGCTCGCTGTCGAATTTGGGGTCAATGACGCCGAGCTTCGCCGAGCCGGCCGCCTTCACCAACTCGCTGAGCTTGTCGGGGTCTTTGCCGTCGGCGCCGGCGATCAGCACGATCCTTGCGCCGGCCGACGCCGCCGACGATACCGCCGACGCGCTGGCCGTGGACAAAATTGCGGCAACCAGCATCTTTTCGGTGTTGGTTGCCGCCCGGGAGGCAAAGCCGAACTGCGGCGTCCGTCCGCGCCGGATCTCTTTGAACAGATCGCTCAATGTTGAACTCATGCTGCTGA
>JBCLEL010000233.1:0-4026 GCA_038913435.1 Chloroflexota bacterium | reverse complement strand
GTATATATGCAAGACCGCGAGATAAAGGAGATTTATAGCTGGGATACGGACTTTGACCGGCTTGAAGGAGTCGTTCGGGTAGAGCCACCGGCGGAACGATAATCTCGTAATCAGCGGTCATCGCCTGCCCCCCCGCTGGAGCAGGTCTTGCAGGCGATGGTTGAGGAGATGCCGGTTGCGCCGGCGGAGGTCTCTCGGTAGGGACATGTGATAGCGCGATATTTGCCGGCGAGCGGATTGCTGGTGGGAGCCGAGCACCAGATTTCCTGAAGGAGGAAGGACTTGATGACGACGATTGACACCCAGGTGATTGAGTTGCTCGGAAGGCAGCGACTCGTGAGCGAGCTTTTGAGGGCTGGGTTGGAAGTGGCCCTACCTATGCGGGATCGTGGAGTGGACTTGATCGTCTATGCTGATCTGAAGAAATCAGTCGACCGATTCGTAGCGCGACCTATCCAGATGAAAGCAGCGAGCAACAGTTCGTTTGGCATTTGGCAGAAGTTTGAGAAAATCCAGGGTCTGATCCTGGCCTATGTCTGGCACGTGGGTGAACTGAGCCAGACAGTGACTCACGCTCTGACCTATGAGGAAGCTTTCAAAGTAGCCGAGGCGATGAATTGGACCACCACCCCATCCTGGATTGAAAAGGGCGGATACGGGACAACCAATCCGAATGAAAAACTGCTTAACTTGCTCGGGCCTCACCGCATGACTCCCGAGCTATGGTGGTCAAAGATTACGGGTCTCCCAGAAGTTCATAGGGATGACAAAAAGATCGGGGACTCCAATATCTTGGAGGACAACCGAGTTCGCCCGTGGAGTGGTTACCAGGAGGTTCCGCGGTCACCCGATCCAAGGTGATTATAGTCTAGCGTTGTCCGTAGGGGCGAGCCGGCGGCTCGCCCCTACGCTATTCGCACCGCCACGCAGATTAGCCGGCCCGGCTCAGCCGACATGCTAAACTACATTCATTAGTGCTGAATAGCATAGGATTTGTCGGAGCGATTAGCAGTGCGGGCATTGAGGGTCTAAATGGGCTATTTCAACGCTTGCTGACTTCATCGAGGTAGGTGCTGAAGCTGGTAAACGCCAAGAGCCATTTATCAGAGATAAGGGGGTGCCGGTATGGGTTCTCGTGTCCTACGCGAGAAGGCGCAAATTAACCCCGCAGCAAATCAGTGAACTTTGGAACGGACACATAACGGAGCAGGAGGTCATCGCGGCGTTGGAGTACTTCCAAGATCACCGCGAGGCCGTTGAAGACAAACTCGCAGCAGAGGAGTGAAAATCGTGCCAGTTGAGCACGTATACCTCGATGAAGATGTGCCTTTCCAGTTGGCAGATTTGCTTGGGGCCAATGGTGTCGTCGTTCATCTGCCACGTGAGATTGATACCGTCTCAGCGGCTGACCCTATTCATTTGCAGAGATGTGCACGAGAACGGTGGGTTCTCATAACTCAGAACAGACGAGATTTTCGTCGTCTTCATTGGCTGTGGATGACGTTTCATCAGTGGCAGATCCTACCGCAACCGCATGGTGGTATATTGACTCTTCATGAGCAGGAGCCTGCCTTACCCATCGAGTGGGCGCCAGCAATTCACGAACTCTTGGAAAGCCGCCAACAATTTGACGGGCTAATGTTTATGTGGCGAAAGTCGTCTGGGAGGTGGGAATCTCAGCCGGTAGCATTCATGTAGCCCGATCTTGGCCATTGTGAGTAGCCCGCCGGCTTGTCCCTCGCATCGCCAGGTAGGTTGGCGGGGCTGGCTCAACAGACATGCTAAACTGCATTTATGAGTGGCTTAGGCGCTTAGGTTTGATGTCCAGGCGGGGTGAACAGAGATGGTAGAACGCAGGCGTGGCCGAGTCACGAGTTTGTCAGTCCGCGCTGACCGGCCGCTTATTGGTGTGATTCTTCAGGACGACGATGAAGAGATAGTGCGTTATTTTGTGGAAGAGCAAGCAGCCGATATTTCGATCCCCCAGAGCGTCACCCAGGACGCCCTGGGTGTCATCGGAGCTTGGAGCGATCTTGATTGGGACCAGATGGAAGAGGCGCTTGATCGGATCAGACACGACAGCCCGCCGACTCCACCGATCGAATTGTGAGACGCTATCTACTCGATACGACTATACTGCTGCTCTCCTCCATGGTCGTCCTTACGCTGTCACGCTCATAACCCCTTGGATCATGAGCCACGAGGCGTCAACTAGCATCCTAGCGTATGCCGAGGTTGTCGAACACATCAAGGGGCAATCCGATTTCCCTCGCCACCGGGCTGCCTTGCGGACACTTTTGCGCGAGGTCTACCCGTACTTTCTCACTTATCCAATTGTTGAACGCTACGCTGACGTTCGCCGCCAGCTTCGTTCCCCACATGGCCCAGGTCTTATTGGCGATATAGACACCCTGATTGCCGCTACCGCGCTGGAACGAAGTCTTACCGTTGTCACCACCGACACCGACTTTCAACGCATCCCCGGTCTTCAGGTAACTATCCTGCCCAGAAGCCGCTCACGTTAAGGGCTGTTCTTACCGTCAGGTAGCGCGAGGGTTGTCCCTCGCATCGGTGGTTGGGCGGTCGCATAAGGCGGCAGCGTTACGGTTGAGCCAGATCAAAAAAGATCGGCGACTCCAATCTCTTGGAGGACAACCGAGTTCGCCCCAGGAGTGGTTACCAGGAGGTTACGCGGTCACCCGATCCAGAGTAATTATAGTGTAATGCTATCAGTAGGGGCGTATTGCAAATACGCCTAATGAATTTTGATGAACAGATTCGGTAATCACGGGCTGCGGACCGCCTGGGCAAGTTTGCCCTCGCCGCACAGCCCAACGTAATGGAGCAGTCTATGCGACCCACCTGCGAACTGATCCAGAAAATCTCGGACCCGTTGGCGCAAGGCTGGCCAGTCGGCCGCCAAGCGATGCAGCTTAAGCACATCCTGACGTAGCCAGCGCCAGACTTTCTCGATCGGGTTCAGCCAGGGGGCATAGGTTGGAAGCCAAACTGCTTCCAGCCGTGGCAATGCCGCCAGCGTTGCGAGCACTTCTGGGTGCTGGTGCACCGACCAATTATCCTGGATGAGGTAGATACGCCGGGCATCGGCGTAGACCCGATCAAGCCGACGGTAGATCTCGCTGAGTTGCTGGCGTCCGACGATGTAGTTTTCCAGGTAGTCCACTCGGCCAGTCAGGGCGTTAAGGGCGCCGACGATCCGCCACTGCTGATTAGTGCCCGCTGGTTGGGTGAGTGGTGGGGGCAGGGGCGCTGCCGACGCCCAGTCGGTCGCCGGCTCTGGCCAGCGGTGGTAGCCCATCTCGTCCAGAAACAGAGCTACGACCTCCGCCGGCCTCGCAGCCGCTTCCCGCGAGCACTCGTACAGCTGAGCCTCCTTCGCAGCATACTTGGGATCCGGACTGTACCGCTGCACTTGTGCCGACCGCAGCTCAAGGTCGAGGCTGGTCAAGACATGCCAGACCCCGCTCAGGCTGTAGCCGCCCAAGCAGTCGAAGGTCGCCCGAATCGTGCGCAGCGTCCAGCGGCTCGGCGCTGGACCAGCCGGGCCAACGGCCACTTCCTGGCGGGCTTCCTCAGCTGGACCCTGGCGCAGCCGCTCGATCACTTCTTCTTTGCGGTCAAAGCAACCTCCGCTGGGGACCACCCTGCCGGTGTCCGATTAGCCCGGCCAGTCCCTCCGTCTGATACCGCCTCAGCCAACTGTACGCAGTGTCCGGGTCCCGGGCTTTCAGCAAGCCGTGCCACGCGACCCAGTGCGGGGTCTTGCCCTCGGCAATCTTCAGTATGGCGGCGCAGCGTTCCCGCACGTACGGGCGCAGATTATGGTCGCGATGCTCGATCAATTCTTGGCGCTGTGCCTCCGTCAACGTTAGCGTTCGGCGTTGGGCCATATTGCTCTCCTTACCTCGCGTGATGACCCAACTATCGCAATTACCCATTTCGGTTGTCAAAATTCATAAGGCCGGCCAGGGGGAGTGCAGAGGGGCGCAAGCCCCTTGGCCGGGG
>JBCLEL010000232.1:0-4039 GCA_038913435.1 Chloroflexota bacterium | reverse complement strand
GAAATGCGAGCGCCCAAGTAGTTTACGTGAAGGATCGCAAGACATACTCGGTTCAACTAGAACTAGAGGACGATCTCCAAAAGATTCGAGCGCAAGTAACGGCGTTTCCTGATGGGCATATTATCTTGCTGGCGCCGGACGGCAACCGGGTGCTGCGAAACGCTGTGGCGATGCGGTTGGTGCGCCGGGCAGTGTCACCAGAGCGCGCTTTCTGTGTAGTGACGCCTGACCCCGAAGTGCAGGCTGTCGCTCGGCAAGCCGGCGTGCCGGTCTACCGGTCATTCTCCGAGGCAAGCAGAGTAGTCCCGGCCGGCCGATATGGCGGGACTGCCGGCTTGGGGCTGGCAGGAGTCGCAGTCGCCTCCGGCACCCTGTTGGCCATATTTGGCGTGATCGCCGCCGCTTTCATGCTGGGGCCGTGGACCGAGGTTGTCCTCGATCCTGTCTCCCATCCAGTCGAGGGCAAGCTGGATTTTGCGTTGTCCGATCAACCGTCGGGCGACCCGCGAGTCTTGCTTGCCAGGCCGTACATCCTGACGACGGAGCTTTCTCATCAGGTCCCGACAACCGGATTCCGCGACCAGACTGAGCGGCAGGCGGAAGGCTCCGTCACCTTCTCAAACCGACAGGATAAGGCGGTGTCAATACCGGCTGGGGTGGTAGTTTCGACCGAGTCCGTCGTCCGCTTCTTTACCACCGGCCCGGTCGATCTGCCGGCCAAAGCCGGCGCAACCGCCAAGGGGAATGTCATCGCGGAAAAGCTCGGCGAAGTAGGCAACGTTCCCCGCCTCAGCATCAAAAAGGTTGATCCGGCCTATGCGGACAGGGTATCAGTCCTTAACGAGGAGGCTACCCAAGGTGGCGGACGTCGGTCGGTACAGGTGGTGACAAATGGCGACGTCGAAACGGTGCGGGCGCAACTGCTGGAGCGAGCGAAAGAAAAGGCCGCTCAGGAGATCACCGCCAAGGAGAAGGGCGATGCATTGCCGATCACCGCTCTCAGTCGGACGGCAATCGTCAGTGAGCAACTGAACCGCAAGGTTGGCGAGGAGAGCAAGACTCTCGACGCCCGGACTCAGGTTCGGGTCACGATGCCGGCCGTCTCTTTGCGGGCGTTGAGAGAGTCGGTTGCCGCCCTTTGGACTGAGAAACTGCCTGGCGATCTGGCGGTCAGCCCGGACACAGTTGAGATCGTCCAGACCCAGGCTGAGGTGAAAGGTGACGCGGCGCGGTTGACGGTGGCCGCTCGTGGAAAGGCGCAGCCGCGCATCACGCCAAATGATGTGGCGCAGATCGTTCGCTTGAAGGTGGCTGACGAGGCCAGGGAAGCTCTGATCGAGCGATTTGAGCTGGCGAGCGAGCCGGCGGTCAGGGTGTACCCGGAATGGTTGGGCCGGACCTATCGGGTCGAGGTGCGCTTAGGCCGGCCAACACCGCCGAAAGGCGCTGATAGGTGACACTGGTGGCATTAGACGTTGGATCGCGGTGGGTCGGGATTGCCAGGACCGACGAGACGAATACTATCGTCATTCCGGTGGACTCCTTCGACCGGCAACGCTCCGGCGCTCGACAAAAGCTAGTCGAACTGCTCATCCGGCTTTCGCCGGAGGCGTTGATCGTCGGCGTGCCGACCGACCGCGAAGGGAAGCCAGGCCATCAAGCCAAACCGATCCAGCGGTTTGCCCGCCAGATCGCCAGCGCGACCGGCTTGCCGGTACAATTTGTTGATGAGAGTCACACCACTATGCTGGCAAATCAACACCTGGCCGAGTCGGGCAGCCGGCACCGGGTTGATACAATCGCGGCAGCCATTATCCTGGAGGGGTACCTGGCCGAAATGAATGTCAAGTCCGGCGTTGGTGCGAGGCAGACTACGGATGCCCACCAAGAAATGCCCACTGAAATATGACAGGCGCAATGTATCAGCCGGCATTTTGGAGGTTTTCATCAAGATTGCTTCGGGTCGCCACCGGCGACCCTCGCAATGACAAATATGATGTGTCATTGCGAGCGAAGCGAAGCAATCTCATCCTCCTTGCCTCCTTTATCCCCAACTCCGGTCTAGTGGGCGAGGGGGATGTAAGGGCGAACCGGCGGTTCGCCCCTACGGGACACCTCCTAGAATCCCCGGTTTCGCTAAGGGAGGCAGGCTGAAAATGCGCTTTGTCGCCGCAGTCACACTGCTAGTCGCCTTCGTGGTGATGTTCACCTCGATCAACCTACTAACCGGCATACCGGTCAACGAGTTGATCCAAAGCGAGCTAGTCGCCCGACTAGATGAGCCTGCTTCCTCATCTGATGTCGAGGTCGAGTTTCAGGTAAAGGCGGGTGAGAGCGCCGATGAGATTGGGAGGAGGCTGGAGCAGGCCGGCCTGATTCGTGGCGCCACCGCGTTCAGCCTGATCTCGCGGTTGCGGGCCAGAGACAACGCCCTGCAAGCCGGCTATTACCGTTTGCGGCCAAGCATGAAGGTTTCCGAGGTAGTCGCCGAGCTTGGTAGTGGCCAGTCACGGGCTGTCCGGGTGACACTGCGCGAAGGCTGGCGGATCGCCGAGATCGCCGACGAATTGGCCGCTAAATCTGTAACCGACCGCGACCGGTTCATCCGGCTGGCGACCGGCGAAGCGAAGTGGGTCGAGGACATCACCGGCCGGCCCAGCAACGCCGGTTTGCAGGGCTACCTGTTCCCCGATACCTACGAGTTTGAGCCGAATCTACCGGCCGAGGCGGTTATCGAGCGCCTCATCCAGAACTTTCTCGTCCGCTTCGATGAGGATATGCGCCAGCAAGCCAAGAAGCGCGGCATGACCGTCCATCAGGTGCTAACGCTCGCCTCCATCGTCGAAAGGGAAGCGCGAGTCCCTAACGAGCGACCAATCATCGCCGGCGTCTTTCTGAATCGGCTTGGCAGGTTGATACCATTGCAGGCCGATCCGACCGTTCAATACGCTATAGTTCAGGACAGCCAGCGGCTCGATAGCTTTTGGAAGGGCGAGCTAACGGCCGACGATCTGAATCGCTCTTCACCGTACAATACCTATCTCAATGTTGGGCTACCTCCCGGCCCGATCTGTTCGCCCGGCCTGGCGTCAATCAAGGCGGTGCTGGCGCCGGCCGAGACCAAGGCGCTTTACTTTGTCGCCAGACCTGATGGGTCGCACGCCTTCGCCGAGACGTTGGACGAGCACAACCGCAACGTCCAACGCTACCAGCGATAAATGAGGAATCCGGTTGACGACTAAAAGGCTCGGACTGATCGGCTATCCGCTCTCCCATTCGCTTTCACCAGTCATCCAGCAGGCGGCGCTCGACTACAACGGCATTGATGGCGTCTTCGAGCTATGGCCAACCAACGCGGATGAGCTAGCGGCACGGATAGCGGGCCTCCGCCGGTCGGAGGTGTTGGGCGCCGGCGTCACCATACCGCATAAAGAGACGGTCATCCCGATGCTTGACCAGATAGACTCCGTCGCCTCGACGATTGGCGCGGTGAATACCGTCGTGAAACGCAGAGGCCGGCTGATCGGCTACAACACCGACGCCGATGGGTTCATTCGCGCGATGGAGGAAAAGGCCGGCTTCAGCCCGATAGATAAGAGAGCGGTGGTCTTGGGAGCCGGCGGCGCGGCGCGGGCCTGCGTCTGGGCGTTGCTAGACCGGGAAGCGACATCGGTCGTGCTCTTAAACCGGACAGTTGAGCGGGCCGCTATGCTGCGTGACCGGTTGCCGGCCGAACTGCGCGGCCGGACGGAGATTGACGCATTGACCGATGAGGCTTGTCATAGATATGTGTCCATTGCCGATCTGCTAGTGAACACCACCTCGCTTGGGATGCTGCACAGCGAGGGCGAGGACAGATCGCCGGCGCCGGCCTCCTGTTTGCATCGTGACCTGCTGGTCTATGACATAGTTTACAACCCGGCTGTCACGCCATTGCTGCGCGACGCTGAGCGGGCCGGCGCCAGGACATTGGGCGGGTTGCCGATGCTGGTCTATCAGGGAGTCGTCGCTTTTGAGCTGTGGACAGGCCGGCCGGCGC
>JBCLEL010000231.1:0-4050 GCA_038913435.1 Chloroflexota bacterium | reverse complement strand
ATCGTCGTAGGTGAATCGAACGGCCCAGTGCTTCTCACAACGACAAAACACCGACGTAATTGCGAGGGTCGTCCTGATGGCGACCCAAAGCAATCTCAACCATCACCGCCACCTCTCCAACGGTTCCCAGCGATTAGTCGTCTAAGGTGAGAAGGTCGCTATCTTAACGTAATCGCCTATCTGCCGGCCATCTGGGTTATACACCGGCAACCGAGAACCATCCGCCAGGTAGTACATTCCAACGATCAGCCTTAGTTTTTTGCCGGCGCTGCCCTCCGGTCTGACCAACTGGAGGTAGTCCTCCACCGGTATTCCAGGCTCCCAGACATCGGTCGGCAGAGCGTTATTCGACGGATGGAAATCACGTTGGACGACGATTTTGTCGTTCTCATCTAATAACTGTACAAAGACGGTGTAGCTTTTATCTATAAGGTCATCGGTTGACCAGAACAGCGTGAGGTCAAATGGCTGGCCGGGACTTGGGTCCGCCGGCTGCAATGTATAACCGTCCAGCCTGATCGCCGATCCCAGGCGATAGCTCAACTGCGCCTCCGGCGCGCCGGCTGGCGGCAATGGCTCGCCGAGCCGGACTGGCCCCAGGATCAGCCCCTCCGGTAGGGGGCGGCCCTCCAGGTCCCTGGTCACCGCCCGCGCATAGTTTGGCGGAGGGCTGTCGGTGTCAAACAGGCCGGCCATAACCGAGTAGAGGCCCGGCTCTAGGTTGGCCGGCGCCGGCAGTTTCAGCCACACCAGGGCGCGGTCGCCCGGTGCCCAGTCGCGCGCTCGGAAGCAAAGGGTGGTGTAGGCTTCTGAACGAAACTCGCGCTTCTCGTAGGTTACCAGGTGGGCCAAGAACTTCCAGTCGCCAGTCCGTGGCAGCTCCTGCGTTATCTCAACTGATAAAGTCAAAATTAAAGGCTGCCCAAGTGGCGCTTGCGCGGCAACTGGTATCCGTGGACTACGAACCACGGGTCGAACCGGGCCGACAATGTTCGCTCTAGCTGGAACTCTTGCAAAAGGGCTTCGTTGTCGCCGCGATAGACATGCACCGCTGGCCGGCCGGCCTGATCGTAATAGACCGTCGGCGGTCCGATTCGTTCCAAAATCCGATGTATTTGCAACTGGGGGTCGTCGTTTGATTGGGGCATCAGGTAGTAGGTTTCCTCCTCGCGGTTACTGGCAACTGGCAGGCACTCGCGCCCGTTGAAGTAGCGCAACTCGCGTTCAGCTAATGGGTATAGGTAGGCCGGCGCCGGCCCATCGGTGCCAACAAAGCCGGTTGACATTAACGTCAGAGCGTTGGCCGGCAGATACTGGCTCGCCGAGGAAGCCAGCCGGTAGTCGGCCTGGTAGCTGTCAAGCACGTCGGGTCGCTGCGGCCAGACCACAAAGTAGTCGGCCGCCGTCGCAACCAACTGGCCGGCGCCCAGCAGCCCGACCAATATCCAGCCGGCGGCCAACGGCGCAATCGTGGTTGTCCTTGTTGTCGCTAATCTCAGTAGCCCATCCCCTGCCAGGGCAGGAATTAGGTACACAAACGGGATCAGGCCGGCCAATCGTAGAAAGTGCGGCGCCTCGATGGCGACGGCGCCGACCGACAGACCGCTGGCAACCCACGCCAGCGTCAGGGCGTAGGGAAACCGACTAATGCGGGAGACCGCGATGCCCGTCCCGATCAGAAACAGGAGGCTCAAGGCTGGATCGAAGATTGGCCGGCCGGGTAGATTATGTCGGCTGTTGGGATCACCCTGCCACAGCACCCCACCTAAAGTCACTAGCGCATTGTTTGCAATCTCAACCGGATTGACGCCGCCCTCTCTAGCGAACAGGCTGACCGAGGCCGCCCGGTTGGAGAAGTCCCTTGGGTGGCGATAGAAGTAGTATCCGAGTGGCAGGCATACGACGATTGCAACCGCGACGATCAGGCCGGAAAGAGCCAGCGCCGAACGAAAGTTGAGGGAAGGCCGCCAAGTTGGAATCAAAAGGATGGCGACTAATATCAGTCCGAAGAGCGCCATCGTGGCCCGGCCGGCCGTATAGCTGTAGGCAATCATCCCCAGCCACAGGCCGGCCAGGCCGGCGTCTCGTACCGATTTGCGTTCTAGCGCCCGAAGCAAGAAGTAGAGCGCCAGTGACGCCAGCAACGGCAGCAAGACGACGCGAAAGCCCATCCGGCTCAGGCTTAGGTGCCAGTAGGAGGTTGCCAGCAGAAAAGTGGCTAACAAGGCGGGCCGGCTGCCAAAGAGCCGCCGGAGGGCAACATAGGCCGCGGCGACCGTCAACAGTCCAATGGCGGCCGAGGTGTAGCGGATCGCCAGCGGCCGCTCGCCGACCAGTAGCTCGGAGACCGCCAGCAGATACATATACAGCGGCTCCCGTCCCTGGTTGGCCCGGAAGAATATGCGTAGCTGGCCGTTCCAGATCTGGCCGGCCTCGTAAGCGTTCACCGCCTCGTCGTAATATACGGCGGGCGGTATATCATCGAGTCGCCAAAACCTCAGCGACGCTGCCACTAGCAAAATGATAGCTAGTGATAGGAGTTCGAATCGTCTGGGCAAAGCGGAGTGGTGTTCTCGCACTAACCTTACCTAAGCCAGGATCGTTAGGCCGCTACCAACCGCCGACTTGGACGCCACCGGCATATACAGCCGATTTGTTTCGGCTAGCACAGCAAACCGGCCCAGCCGGTCAATAAACGAGATCAGCCAGTTCCTGCCGATGTCCAGCGTCGAGGTTATGCCCTGCGTGACCCAGCTAGAACCCTCCAGCCGGTACAACTGCAAGCTGCCCTCAACTGCCGGCCCCAGGTCGTTGTCGGTGTAGCTGACGGTGACGGTGATGGTATCGCTGAGGGCAACCGGCCTGCCGGCCAGATCAGCCGCCGACAGCTCGAAGCCGTGCCGGACGCCGATCAGGTTGCCAGGGCCGGTCTCGGCGCGGTGGGCGTAGGTCAGCAGGCTATCGGTGACGAACGCGCCGGGCCGGACCTCAATCAACGTGATCTGGTACTGGTCGTTCGAGCGTAGCGAGCCGCCGGCGGAGGCCGGGATGAGGGTTGAGATGGGCGGCGGAGTAACAGTAGAGGTAGCAGTCGGAGTGCTGGTTACGGTTGGTGTGGATGTCGGCGTAAACGTGGGCCCGGGACTGGTGAACCGCAAAACCAGAAGGCCGCCGCCTTCATCGGCGACGTAGGCGTAGCCGCCGGCCACCGCAACGCCCCGGGGGAACCCCGGCGTGTCGTAGAAGCCGACCTTCCGGGGGCTAGCCGGGTTGGAGATGTCGATGATGGGCAGACCCCGAACATAATCGGCGACGTAGGCGTAGTTTCCACTCACCGCTACGCCGGTGGAAAAGCCGGCTGTGTCGTAGAAGCCCACCTCGCTTGGACTGGCCGGGTTCGACACATTGATGATGCGCAGGCCGCCGCTCCCGGCGGCGACGTAGTCGTAGCTCCCACTCACCGCCACGCCGAAGGAGAAGCCGACCGTGTGGTAGAAGCCCACCTCGCTTGGACTGGCCGGGTTCGACACATTGATAATACGGAGACCTGAGTAAAGATCGGCGACGTAGGCGTAGTTTCCACTCACCGCTACGCCGCTGGAATAGCCGGCTGTGTCGTAGAAGCCCACCTCGCTTGGACTGGCCGGATTCGACACATTGATGATACGGAGACCTGAGTAACCACTGGCGATGTAGGCGTAGTTGCCAGCTACCGCAATTCCTTGGACTACGCCCGGTAGGGGCGCACTCTGCCCAACGACGACGGGACGGGCGGGATTTACAATGTCCAGGATAGCGAGCCGTGGGCCCACGCCGACGTAGGCATAGTTTCCCTGGACCGCCACCGCCACGGTCGCACCCCCGATCTGGCCGACCAGCTCGACGTTCCAGGCTTGGGAAACCGCCGCCTCGGCAGTCGTCGTTTGCGGAGCCGGCGCATCCAAGCCGCCGGCGGTCAGCGCCAGGCCGGCTGGCAGCAGGAGCGACAGACCCAGTACGATGGGGAGGGCCAGCAGGCCGATCTGCCAAATGCGCGCCATTTCAACTTCC
>JBCLEL010000230.1:0-4055 GCA_038913435.1 Chloroflexota bacterium | reverse complement strand
CAAACGAGCGTATATATTCCTTCTAAACCTACGGAGAGGAACATCAATTTCCCCTTTCAAGTTTGTCATTAGAAGGGCGCCGTTGTTACCTCCCATCAATCTTTACCGCTCAAAGTCAATAATTAGGAGGAGGTGAAATTCAGGCAATTTTCAGTTTTACGAGGGTTACTGGTAGTTGAACTTATGGTAAGATTTCCTGAGCCAACGTAACATCAGTCTGTTAGGAGAAGTGGAAATGTTCAGTAGATCAAGTTACCGACTTAATCGCCGCTTGTTTTTAGCCGGCCTGGGCAGTGCCACCATCGTGTTGGTCGCGGCCTGCGCGCCGGCTGCGCCGCCAACCCCGACGCAGGTCCCAGCGCCCAAGCCAGTGCCGCCAACCCAGCCGCCGGCCGCCGCTGCGCCGACACAGGCCCCGGCTGCCGCTGCGCCAAAGCCAGCGGAACCGACCGCGGCTCCCAAGCCGGCCGCCACCGCCGCCGCGCCGGCGCCAACTCAGCCGGCCGCCGCCATCAAGCGAGGCGGCACCGTCGTCCAGTCGATCAACTGGACCTACCCAACCTTGGACTCACATCTCACCACCATTACGTACATGACGGGCTATGAGAACCTGTACAACAGCCTGGTGCGCTTTGAGCTAGACCCCAAGACCGGCGAGCAGAAGGTGGTGGGTGACTTGGCCGAGTCGTGGGAGCAGCCTGACGCCAAGACCTTCATCTTCAAGCTCAAGCAAGGCGTCAAATTCCACGACGGCAGTGCCTTTGACGCCGAGGTGGCCGTCTGGAACATACTGCGCGCCCGCGATCACGAAAAGTCGCAGAGGAAAGCGCAGCTAGCGGTGGTAGAGTCCGCCGAGGCGCTGGACAAGAGCACCCTGCGGCTGAAGCTCAAGACCCCCTACACGGGATTCCTACGCACCCTGGCTTACATCGTTGGCGCTCAGGTTCACATGCAGTCGAAGGTGGCGATGGATAAGTTAGGTGAGGAAGGCTATGGCCGCAATCCGTCCGGCACCGGGCCGTTCAAGTTCAAGCAATGGATTACCGACGACCGGCTCATCCTGGAGCGCAACCCGGACTACTTTGAAAACGGCGCCGATGGCAAGCCGCTGCCCTACCTGGACGGGTTCGTCGGGCGCTTTCTCCCGGACCCCAGCGTAGCGATGGTGGATATGCGGGCCGGCGCCACCCACGTGGTGGAGTGGGTGGCCACCAAGGACGTGGCCGCCGTTAAAGCCGATGCCAATCTGGCGTTGTACGAGATGCCGTGGGCCGGCCAGGGCTACTTCAAAGTTGGCTTCAACGCCAAGTCGGATCCCTTCAAGGACGTGCGGGTCCGCCAAGCCGCCGCCAAGGCCATTGACCGAGACGGCATGGCCAAGGCCCTCGGCTTCGGTGTCGCTGTTCCCCACTATTATCCCTTGTGGTTGCCCGGCGCCCTCGGCTATGACGATACCATCGAAAAGAACGAATACAACCCGGCCAAGGTGAAGGAGCTGCTGACGGCGGCCGGCTATCCGAATGGCATCTCCATCGAACTCAAGGTGATCGCCAGGGAGCCGGAGAACACGATTGGCGAGTACGCCCAGCAGATGTGGGGCAACGTGGGTATCAAGACCAAGCTGGTGAGCCTGGAGCGGCTGGCCTGGATCGACGCGGTGCGCGTCAATAACTTCCAGGCTGCTTTCTGGCGGGGCACCTATCAGACCGTAGTTGATCCCGACATTCTCAAGTTTCGCATTGGGTGCGGGGGAACGAGCAACTGGGCCCAGATCTGCGACGCCGACATCGACCGGCTGCTGAACGAGGGCGGCCAGACGGTGGACCCCAAGAAGCGCCACGAGATCTATCGAGAAGTGATGAAAATCGTCCAGGAGCGCGCTTATCTGGGCACTGCAATCACGATGCCTCTACTGACGGCCTACCGCAAGGAGTTGCAAGGAATGACCTTCAACTTCCAGGTGCCCAACTTCAAGGCCGCCTGGTTGAAGTAGCCGCTGGTTGGGAACAAGTTCATTGCAAATAAGGGCTGGTCCTTCATTGAAGGGGCCAGCCCTTATGCTATCTGGACGGCCGCAAGCGATAGCGCGCAAGGAAGAGAAGGAGCGAAGGCGCTAAACGAGTCGCCATTGTTGACACCAGCCATGTTAGCGCTTAGGATGCGATCATCTTCTGGTCAAGCTAGTAGGGGCCGTGGGAGTCAGGGTTGAGAGAGTATATCCTGCGCCGGATCGTTTACTTTGTGCCGGTGCTTTTCGTGGTCTCGGTAGTAGCTTTCACGATTGCGCTGCTACTACCAGGCGACCCAGCGTTGGCCTATATCGGCGAAGCAAACATGCACGACACAGTGATGTACCAGGCTATGCGAAAAGAGCTCGGGCTGGACGATCCGATTCCGGTGCAATACGCCAAGTGGTTAGGCCGCGCCTTGCAAGGTGACTTCGGCCGCTCGATTCGGACCCGCGAGCCGGCGTTGGAAGGGTTGCTGGCGCGCTTTCCGGTGACCCTTCACCTGACGGTGATGGCCATACTCATCGCCCTGCTGATCGCAGTGCCGGTGGGCATCATTTCGGCCGTCCGTCCTAATTCCAAGGCCGATACGGTTGGCACGATTATAGCTATCAGTGGAGTGGCGATCCCGGATTTCTGGCTGGGCATCATGCTCATCTACGTCTTCGGTGTATGGCTCAGAGTGCTGCCAACGTCTGGCTATACGCCGATTTCAGATGGCCTATGGCCTAGCTTAAAGTCAATGGTGCTGCCATCAATCTCGCTAGGGATGGCCTTCTCTGCGGTCGTGATGAGGCAACTGCGCTCGGCGCTGATTGAGGTCCTTCAGCAAGAGTACGTGATGGTCGCCCGCGCTAAGGGCCTGCAAGAAAGGGTAGTGGTGGGCCGGCACGCCATCAAAAACGCGCTCATACCGGTCGTCACCGTCGTCGGATTGCAGACGGGACGACTATTTGGCGGAGCGGTGTTGGTAGAGACCATCTTCGCCCTTCCAGGACTGGGTCGCCTGGCCGCTGATTCCATCTTCTTCCGCGATTTCCCGATGCTGCAAGGAGTGGTGCTCATCCTGGCACTGGCAGTTTTACTGGCGAATCTACTTATTGACATCCTATACGCTTTTCTCGACCCGCGCATCCGTTACAGCTAGGGAGGGAGAATTGTGGCTGGCGTACAATCGGTGAGTCGTTCCAAAAGATGGCTCTTGTTTGCTCGATTGCCGTGGCGCAGCGCTTTCCTGGCCAGAGCCTTGCAAACTCGTGGCGCGGGCTTCGGTTTAGCGGTGGCGGTCCTGGTGCTGGCCGTCGCATTGAGTGCGGACTTGATCTCCCCCTATAACCCCAACCAAATCCAGTCGGCCGGCGTGCTAGCGGCGCCGAGCTTTGCTTATCCGCTTGGCACCGATCAGATAGGGCGCGACGTACTGAGTCGAATTATCCACGGTACCCGTGTCTCAGTGCAGGCCGGCGTCGTCTCGGTGGGCTTCGCCTTGATCGTCGGCGTGCTTATCGGCTTGCTAGCCGGTTACTACGGCGGTTGGGTAGATGACCTGTTGATGCGGGTGGTTGACGCTCTGTACTCGTTCCCGGCGCTGTTACTTGCGTTGGCAATCGCTGCCAGCCTGGGACCAGGTCTGACCAACGCGATGCTGGCAATCGGCGTGGTGTTCACGCCGGCCTTTGCCCGGCTGGTGCGCGGTCAGACCCTATCGGTGCGCGAGCGCGACTTCGTTACGGCGGCGCGAGTGGTGGGTGCCAGGCCATGGCGCATAATGCTCCGCCACATCTGGCCCAATGTAACCGCCCCCATCATCGTGCAGGCGTCACTCACGGTGGCGGCGGCGATAGTCATCGAGGCCGGCCTGAGCTTTCTTGGTTTGGGCGTCGAGCCACCCACCGCAAGCTGGGGTTCGATGCTCAAGGTGGGCTACCAATATATGGAGCAGGCGCTCTGGCTGTCCTTCGCGCCAGGGGTGGCTATCTTTATCACCGTGCTGGCCTTCAACCTTTTAGGTGACGGGTTGCGTCGCGCGATGGACCCGCGACTCTG
>JBCLEL010000229.1:0-4060 GCA_038913435.1 Chloroflexota bacterium | reverse complement strand
GGAAGATCGTTCCACCATTCCCAAAAAGGTCGCCTGATCATGCAATAGCTCATTGCGATACTGTCAGAGCTTGATTACCCGGCGCCCGCTGACCGACGCTGACTAGCAGCGCCAGATACCACCAGGTGAGACCGAGCCAGGTTGCCTCGGTGAATTGATAGGAAATTAACATAACGACAGCGCCGTAGCATACCGCCCGACCAAGCGGTTGGCCGGCCGAGCCTCGCCAACTACGGGCGACCAAAGCCCCGACGAACAGTGCAAAGCCCGCCAGTCCAAGCAGTCCGGCGTCTTGTAAAAGATGCAAGACCAGGTTGCCCACCCAAGCTGGCTGAAAGTCGTAAGTGTAGAGTAGGCCGAATGAACCCGTGCCCCAGCCAAGCAATGGCGATTGCAGCCAGCTACCCCACGCCAAGCGGTAGAGGTCCAGCCGGCTGGAAACGGTTGGGTCATTGCTTAGGTTGAAGATGGTGGAAAAGCGCTGCAACAACTGCGGGCCGGCTATAACTAGCGCTATCGCTACGGCAACGCCGGCGAAGGCTGCCACGCTCAGGCTCCACCGTGGGCGACGCCACGTCCATAATCGCCCACGTTCCACCAGGACTGCTACAAGAGCGACAGTGGCCAGCGCTAACCAGGCGCCACGCGAGCCGGCCAGGACGAATCCACTGAGTATCAGCGCCAGACCGACCAGCCGCCAGCCAAATCGAGACCCATCTGCGAGCGCAATGACCACCGTGACAGGTAGCGTGGCCGCGAGAAAGCTGCCCAATACGTTTGTTTCCCAAAGCGTAGCGGTTGGAGCGGGCAGGCCGGTGTCATGACTGTACAGGACCAGGGTGGAAACACCGATGTTTAGCAGCAGCATGCTAAGCACCGCTACCAAACCCAAGCCGGCTGCCAACCAGAACTGGATTTCAACCGCTCGCCGGAACGCGCCGCTTTCGACCAACACGAGCGAAGCGGCCAGGAAGATCAACAGCATGAAAACAAGAATTGCAAACTGCCGCAGGCTGAACAGCGCATCCGGCGAGTTAACTAGGGATGATAGGAAATTGCTTGCTAGCCATAATGCTAGCCCCACTGTTGCCAGCGGCCCGCCCATCCGTTCCAAGAGCCATTTGCCGCTTTCCTGCCAGTTGACATGATTAGACATAAAGATATGAGCGTGCCGCAGACTCCAGGCTGTCAGGACCACAATCGCTGCCAGGTATTCCGGCCTCAGGCTTGCGCCGGCCAGTTCTAGCGACCAGCGGTCAACGATGACACTCGTCCCAAGCGTCACGATTGCCAGGCCCGGCCATGCAAAAGCGATCGGCGCGATCAGGCTGGCGGACACCGCCAGCGCCAGGGCTAGGGCCGGCGGGAGCATCAACGCGACCAGCGTTCCGACGGCGGTGGCGACGAACGCGGCAAGGACAGTCCAGCGTCCCGGTCTATAGAAGGACAGGGATTGACGACGGGCCAGCCCCTCCCGCCGAAACGGTTGGAAGCGATGAGGCGAGCCGTTGAGCTTCGGGCCGGCTGGCGGCTCGGCGCTGATAGGATTGCCTAGCTGCTTCACCTAGCCACGCCTCGACGAAGTAGGCTATATGAGCGACGGATGATGGAGTTGGTCTCCTGAAGGTTCAGCGAGCGTCCAGCCACCAGGAATACCACCATACCAACGAATGCGGTGGCCAACAGCAGGGCAAGCCGACCAAACAAGCCGGATGAAAGGTAAGTTGGCCACCAGTAGGTCAATGCCACCATCGCTAACACAGACAAACCGGCGGCCAGGCCGAGCCGGATAAGGAATGTCAGTGCTCCAATAAAATTGATCGGACGGAGCCAGCGGCGCATTCCGACGAGGAAGAGGCCGGCCAAGACCCAGTGATATATTGAGAGCGCCAGGGCTAGCCCAGATAGCCCTACTGAGCTCGACAGTTGGAACGCGGCGAATGTGTATAGACCGGCCGCCAGCGCCACCGCGATTGGTAAGAAGCGCAAAATGCGGACGGCGAGGCCGGCCCGCAGAAGAATAGTTGAACAACTCAGAGCCGGCAGCCCTAGGGCGTAAAGCGCCAGCAGTTGTCCGATTGCCTCGGCGTCAGCCGGGCTCAAAGCGCCGCGCTGATAGACCAAGCTGGCCAATGGTCCACTCTCGATGATGAGCCAACCCATCAACGGCAGGCTCATTACCAGCATCCATCGTAGCCGCGATAGCACCGCCGTCCGGAGCATTTCCGGTGATCGTTGCGAATGGAGATCGGCAAAAAGCGGCAGCGCGGTGACTCCGACCGGCAGTGCGAACAGGGTGACCGGCCATTGCGCCAGCTTCAGCGCGTAGCTCAAGAGCGAGACGCCCCCGGTTGCCAGCCCGGAGGCCAGCCAGCGTTCAACGATCAGATAGACCTGGCCCAAAGCCAATACGGCTAGCATCGAGGCCGCCGGCGCCCACAGGTTGCCGGAATCAGCGTCTGTTCGCAGGATTGGCCGATAGCGGAAGCCTATTTTTGCCGTGATTGCCAGCAGCAAACCGACTTGCAACAGCGCACCCACCAGCATCCCAGTGCCAACCACGGCCGGCCCGAACAAGTGGAAAAATATAAGGATAGATAAAAAGACAGGGATGTGAACAACGGCCGGTGACACCGCCGCTAGGAAAAAGCGTCCAGTCGCGTTCAAAAGGCCGGTCGCCCAGGCCGACATCAGGCTCAGGCCGGCGGCGACAACGCCTAGCTGAAGAACCAGGGCGCTTTCAGCAACTTCTTCAGGCTTAAACCCTGGCGCTATCAGGCCGACCAGTTCTCGCGGGAATATCAGAATTAGAGCGACCATCGGCACAGCCAACAGGATTATCAAGTTAAATAGCGCGCTGGCAGTATCCCAGGCTGCTTCTTCTTGGCCGGCTGACAGCCGACGCACCACTGCCTCGACAACAATCGGCACCAGTACGCTGTTCGCGAAGGCCGAGGTGATTATCGTCGGTATGGTGACCGCGACGAAGACTATGTCGCTAAATGAACTGGCGCCGGCTTGGTATGCCAGCGAGACATCGCGCAGGTAAGCCAAAGCCTGAACCAGCAAAGAGGCCAATGAGACCAACAACGTTGCTTGCCAACCAGTCCTACCAATCGCCCAGGCTATCCGCGACGTAGAAGCCGGACCGCCCAACGACTGGCTAGGTTGGTCCTGGGTCAGGCTGGCCGGCTGGTTATTCACCTGGCCGCTCCGGTGAGATGCCTAGTTCAACCAGTCGCTGCTCATAGGCGGCCAAAGCCAGCCGGCGATGGCTGCCGAGGTGCTCCTTAAACAGATTCGGCGCGATCACCGTCTCGTCATTCACGCCGCTGAAACTGGCCGTCCGCTGGCAACGCGCCATACGCCAGCCTTCTACCGCGTTGACAAAGGACAACGGGAGCAGATTCTCAAAGCATCTCTGGGGGTTGCTAGATTCGTCCGCCGGCGCCAGCGAACGCAAGCCGGCGCTATATGCCTGGGGAAGCAGCCGGGCGATCCATTCGTTGGCAGCTAGGAGCCGACCAGCGAACTCTTGGCCACTCAGCAGGACTGAATGCATCAGTTCGTGAGCGGTAAAGAGGTCTCGATTTGCAAGCTCCAACGTGTCTTCACTCAGGATCAGGTTTGGGCAGATTCTGCCAAAAATACCTAACCGCCGCAGCAAACGGAACAAAGCCAGAACAAAATACAGCCGGCCAGGCGGTACGACCAGCATCAGGTCGAGGTCGGCATCCGGCGAAGCGTTCATTGCCGCGACCGACCCGCTTACCGCGACCATCCTGACGAACGGCGCGTTGCTCAAAATAGGCGACAGGCGACGAGCATCTGTCAGAAGCCGGACCGCATTGGCTTCACGGTCGCGCCGAACTCGCGTCAGGTCCGGCCGTCCCGCAAGCTGGAAGTAGATGCCACGCCGGCTCAACAATCCATCAGCCGAAAGCCGCTCAAGCGCCTGGCAGACCTCAGACAAATTGGCTCGCTGGCCGATTAGGTAACGATGGGCCTCGTTGGTTTTCAATGGAAAGTCGAATATGTCGGCATAGGCAACCGTTTGCAA
>JBCLEL010000228.1:0-4123 GCA_038913435.1 Chloroflexota bacterium | reverse complement strand
CTAGACCGCATAGCTCAATGTTTCTGCGCTCCGATATGGGCGTAGCGAGTCTGGGATGTTCCGGCTAAGAGGGCCGGTCAACCGGCGAGTGATGTTGTTCCATCATCTGACGGTAGATGTCAGCGCCGGTCCGGCCCGTCCGCCGACTTCGGCATCCGCTCAGGTCTTTCAGCAAGGTCCCCTCTAATCTGAACCTGCTGTCGGGATCAGCTAGGCTGATAGCGCGGGCGGCGTATGCAATCGCTTTGCGCGGCTCGATTCGGTCCAGGTCTTCAAAGAAAAAGGCGTCGCTTATGTACATAAGCTGGCGGTAGTACTGCGCTTCTAGCAGCATTCGTACCTGTTGTCGCTCGTCAATAGCCAACGGTCGCCGGCCGAACGATTGCCAAAACCCTTCCTCGCTGACAGCGTTTGTTCGGAGGCGAATGTAGTTTTCCAGCGTCAGCCAGGGCTGCAAGAGGAGAGGATCGGTAGATATTTGGTAGATAATGTCAATCTGGGCGGCAAGTTTGTCGAGTGACTCGCGTAGCGCGGTCTTCCACTCGCCCGGACCGTTTATACAGGGGCACCCTCGCTGCCAACGGTCGAGGCCGTGATGGCAGCTCCAAGCGGTGTCCGATCTGATCCCAATACTCTTAGCCGGCGGATGCGAGCGTAGATAGCGCCCCAAGGTGGTAACGGCAAAGCCGGCCGCCTCCGCCTCATACTGGACCAAATACTTGAGAAACAGGTCTCGCCAACGCTTGTGATGGCCGTAAAGCTCGCCATCGGTGGCTATCAGTGTCAACTGGGGCTCGCCCTGCGCCAGCTTTTCAGGATTTACATGCTGCTTGAGATGGTTCGTGGCAAATACTCTCGCATCTGAGGTTATGTCAGAGTTGAAAGACACGCTACCTGACAGACTCTCGGAGAAGAAGAACACATTCACACCGTCCCCGTTTGGCAATGCGACACGGTATGGCTCGGTTGGATCCAGTTGGTCGGTGTCAGCCTGCCAGGGCGCTAGCACCGTGTATTCGATGCCGAAGTCGGCCATGATACTCAGCGTCTCCATGTCAACGGCCGTCTCCGGCAGCCACATGCCCGTCGGCCTAGCGCAGTAGTTCCTTTGAAACTCGGCGATTCCCCAGGCAAACTGGACTCGTTTTTCCTGAGTAGTAGCCAGCGGCAGGATGGTGTGGTTATAAGGTAAGGCCATCGCGTTGCTGACGCTATGTATGAGCCGATGAACGCACTCGGAGGTTACTATGCGATGGAGGGTGTCGCGGTCGTGCTTCTCAAGCCAGGCGGCAAGCGTCGGCCCCAGGTCGAAGCTGATGTATTCAAAGTTGTCTAGCTCGGCGTTAGGACGGTAACACTCGGCGGTGATCTTCTCGTTGTAGTCGTGGAACGGCGCGGCTTCTGGCTCATTCGGGACCTCACCGGTGAACGGGTCTTCACGCGGCGGTTGGTAAAAGTGCCCAAGTATGGTCAGGTAGGTGCCTTCCGGCGGCTCGCGCTGGGTAATGAGCACGCTTGTTTCTCCAGTGTGCGGCATGTCTACAGCATTGAGCATAATAATTGAGGCGCATTACTCAACCTTACTGCTTGTTGCGATATTATGCGGTATTAACAGTAGCGCGGGGCCTTGTGCCCCGCCCGTCCCTCTGCAGGGGACAAGCCCCTGCGCTACAAAGCTCAATGCTTTTGCACTCCGCTGTAGTTAGATTTTCTAACGGCTGGAGCAAATAATGAAGCCAAGGGCGCGTTAATGTCCTTGCTGTTTTAAGGCGATGATTTAGAACTGTCGCCCGAAGGGATGCCTAGCTCTCGACGCATCTGCAAAAAACGGATGACGTCGCTCCGGCTGAGCAGCCCCACCAGCCGGCCATCAACGATAACCGGTAGCTGATTCAGGTCCTGCTCAGCCATTATTTGAACGGCTGTTCCCAGATCATCCTCCGGCCTGACACAACGCAACTCCTCATGGCGGCGAATTACCTCGCCGACGTAGTGGCTCGACCACTCCTCCTGCGGGAGGTTCTTAATATCGGTCAGGGTTACGATGCCTAGAAAACGGTCGCCCAGCACGATGGGCACCGCTCGCACGTTCTGGCCGAGGATGTAGTCATTGACCAGCACGCTGATGCTGATACCGGGGCCGGCCACGATCAGATTCTGCTTCATTATTGAGGCGACTCGAAAGCCGCGCAGGCTAGTGCGTAGCAAGTAGTGTCTGACGCTGCCCTCGGCGGCATTGTTCAAGAACCAGCCGATGAAGATCAACCAAAGTCCACCGATCACATTCCCTGAGATAGCCTGGAAGAGGCCAACGAAGATGAACAAGTAGGCTGCGACCCGTCCAACCAAGCCGGCGATCTCCAACGAGCGCCGGGCGTCGTTGGTAATTGCCCACAGGACCGCTCGTAACACTCTTCCACCGTCTAGTGGAAAGCCGGGGATTAGGTTGAAAAGGGCCAATAGCAGGTTGGCAGTTGCGAGATAGCCGGTCAGAGCGAAGACCGGAACTGAGGCTTGACCAACGATGGACAACACCCAGAAGAGGCCGGCCAAGACCAGGCTAGTAACCGGCCCGACAATAGCTACTAGGAATTCGTCGGCCGGTCGCTCCGCCTCGCCTTTGATGTTGGCAACGCCTCCGAAGATAAAGAGCGTGATACTGTCAACCTTCATACCGCGTAACTGAGCGACGATGGCGTGCGAAAACTCATGTATTAAGACCGAAGCGAATAGCAACAGGCTCCCCAGGACAGCGACGCCCCACCGGTTAGTTGCGCTCCACTGGGGCAAGCTGCCCTTGAAGATGCCTTCCGCCAACGACCAGGCTAAGAGACCGAAGACAAAAAGCCAGGTGAAATGGATACCAATGCTTATGCCCCGGATTGAGCCGAGTCGAAAAGTGCTTTCTGTCAAATCACATCCCTATCCGGCGGCTATTTGCCGGCTGCGAATAGCCTGCCAACAGCCGGCCAATCCGTCAACAATGTAACGAAAAAGGCCACCTGCCCAAGCGGGTGGCCCTTGGTATGTACTCCAACGATTTACGCTAGCGGTACAGGTACGCTGTACTGCCATAATTCATAGCTTGCAGCTTTTCGATCCGCTGCTCAATCGGCGGGTGGGTGCTGAACAGGTTCATCAGAGTCCGGCCGCTGAACGGATTGACGATGTACAGCGGAGCGGTCGCCGGCTCGGCGTGGAGCATCGGCCGGCGCTGGACAGCAGTGTGCAGCTTCTCTAGGGCCGAGGCAAGTGGCAGTGGATTGCCCAGGATACGGGCGCCGGCCGCATCGGCCTCAAACTCACGGGCACGTGAGATCGCCAACTGAATTATCAAGGCGGCAATCGGCACCAAGAAGACCAATAGCACCGTACCGGCTAGAGAACCGACGCCTCTGCCTTCATCATCATTGGAGCGGCCAGAACCACCGAACATCATCGCCCACTGCGCCATGTGCGCCAGAATGGTGATCGCGCCGGCTACTGCCGCGGCAATCGTCGCAATCAGGGTGTCGCGGTTGCGTATATGGGCAAGCTCGTGCGCTATCACGCCGGCTAGCTCGTCGCGGTTGAGCAGGCCAAGAATGCCGGTGGTCACCGCAACTGCGCTGTGATCCGGGTCACGACCGGTCGCGAAGGCGTTTGGCGAAGCCTCCTGCATGATATAGACCCTGGGTTTTGGCATTCTGGCGGCATACGCCAGTTCTTCGACAATCCGATGCAACTCCGGCGCTTCGCTGGGCGTCACTTCCTGGGCGTGGGCCATCGAAAGGGCGATCTTATCCGAAAACCAGTAGGCGCCAAGATTCATTACCAGCGTAAACATCAGCGCAATAAGCATACCGCCCTGGCCACCCAGCAACCGGCCGGCCAGGATGAGCAGACCGGTTAGTGTGGCGAGTAGTACCACCGTCTTGATAGTATTCGCACTTGTCATTGATCCATCACCTCCCACGACATAGCAGTTGGCATGTACATTGCTATCTTAAATATACCTGAGACTGCCACATAAATAAAACTGCCATTAAAATAGGTAGCGTTTCCTTCTACTTGTGGTAGCAAGGGTAGCGCGGGGGCTTGTCCCCCGCTCTCTTTCGATTTGGCGCGGGATAAGCCCAGCCCT
>JBCLEL010000227.1:0-4140 GCA_038913435.1 Chloroflexota bacterium | reverse complement strand
ACAGCACGACAGATAGGCGATGACGCAGGAGAAATTTGCAGGGGGGGCAGCCAGATGAAGATTACCGACCTAAAGCTCACCGTGATGGAACTGCCCCGCAAGGTGGTCCGGCGTAAGATTGTGCCGGTCCGGACTGTCTCACGCATTCAATTCACCCACCAGCCGATTCAGACTAACGACCCGGCCTACGAGATATACCTCCACGTGTTGACTGACGAGGGCGTCGAGGGTGTCTGCACCGCCAGCTATCCGGAGATGACGCCGGCGATGTTTCAAATACTGCGCGATCAGGTGATCGGAGAAAATCCCCTCCAACGAGAGTACCTATACCAGAAGCTGCACCGAGGCACGCGCTGGGTCTATCAGACGCCGGGCTGGTTCGGCAACTTCGACAACTGCCTGTGGGACATCGCCGGCAAGGTGGCCGGTCTGCCGGTCTGCCACCTTATCGGACAGGTGCGCGACCGCATCCAGGCTTATTACACCAGCGGCGACGGCCCGCTGGAAAAGTATCTTACCGACATCGAGGAGGGGCGCGAAAAGTGGGGCATCACAGCCTATAAGTTTCACACCTACAAGGGAGGCAAGGCTGACATCCCGATCTTCCGAGAAGTGCGCAAGCGAGTGGGGCCGGACTACATCCTCATAAACGATCCTGTCTGCTCCTACGACCTGCTTGAGGCGATAGAAGTTGGCCATGTGATGGAAGATTTGGACTTCGTCTGGCTAGAGGAACCGTTCCACGAGCAAGAGTTGCGTCAGTACCAGAAGCTATGCCAGGAACTGACTATCCCGGTGATGGCAACCGAGATGCTTATGCACGACGTCACCATCTCATCCCAGTGGTTACTGGCCGGCGCAACCGACCTGCTGCGCGGCAACGCGCGCAACAGCACCACCAGCATCTTGAAGATGGCGCATCTGGCCGAGCTATACGGCGGTACCATCGAGCTAAACGCCGCCGGTGGGCTTGGCGGCCATGTCCACGTCCAGCTTCAGTGCGCGATTGCCAATACCCAGTTCTACGAGTATTTCAAGGGTCTGCCCGAACAAGGGAAGGAAGCCGGCGTCGTGAACTCGCCGGACGCGAAGGACGGCTATCTATACCCGTCCTACCAGCCGGGCTGGGGCGCGGAGATTGATTGGGAGTACGTGAAGAAGCATACGGTCAAGGTGTATTAGCGAAGAAGGCTGGTCAGGTATCCGAGCCGGCGTTCTTTCTCCAGCTTCGCTCCCTGCCTGAGCCACTGAATAGGCTGTTCTTCAGCTTTCGCAGGATTTATCCATACTAACTGCTTCAGCTTTGGCACTTTATCTGCTATTGCAATGAAATGGTTTAGGCATCGGTCTTCAAGTGAAACAATCGCATGGTCAGCCAGGAGAGCACCCTCAACCAAGTGAACATCTTTCAGCATAATTGCGCTAAGGTGTTTATCACTTGCCGATTCTTCTATCTCGGAGCGTAGCAGGTCATCATGAGACTCGCCGAGTTCCACCAATTTGTCTAGGTCCTGCATCGTGGCTAACCATCGGGAAGAAAACCTGCTCTGATGTCCTTTCCGCCAATGATCTCCTTCCAAAATCTCAACCTTTTCCCATTCTAGCCGAATGTCATCAGTCATAACGATCTTATGGCAGATCTTTTTGACTTCCAATAAGAAATCTCGGCATGACTTAGAGGTTTGGTGCTCAGTTACGGCCGGTGGTTTGATCTCACCGGCCGCTCGCGCGACACTCGCATCAATAACTAAACGCTTGGAAGATTTAATAGCCACTAGCGCTTATAAGAGGCTTCAGCGGCATCAAGATAGTCGCTCTCCGCCTCTAGCGCCACATCGTCAAAATCAGCCGGCCAGTCGCCATAGGCCCCGTGCTCGTCGAGATCCCGGCTGGAAATCTTGGTGGAGCCATCCTTTTGGCGTTCAAACCAATGGAGCTTTACCAGTTCGCGTGGCAGATCTCCTTTTGCCACTTCCGTCTGAATCCCACGCAAGAGCAGGTCGGAATGCGTCTCGGCTACGACCCTGACACCACGCTTTGCGGCATCAGCCAGAATCTTGGCCATCGCTCTTTGCGCTCGTGGATGCAGGTGAAGCTCCGGCTGCTCCAGGTAAACCATTTGGCCCGGTTCGGCGACGATTAGTGCGACAAGTACAGGTAGCGCCTGTGAAACGCCAAAACCGACATCACCGATAGATACCAGGTCAGGTTTTCGCCCTTTCAGCGCGCTAGGCAACCGTCCTACCTGCAACTCAACTTGCGTTTCATTGATGGTCTTTGCCACCACCTTCCAAGTCAGTCTCAGCGTTTCAAGAGCTTGGTCCAACAATTCGAGTTTCTTGTCTTTGGCCGTCTGCCACTGGGTTATGACGCTGGCAACGTAGTTTTCGAATGTACCCGGAAAGGTCGACCCAACCGCGGTTGTCGGATAAGTTCGCTCCGGATTCCCCCGCAGTCCCGGAAGATGAGTTATCTGGCGAATATACAGCTCAATCGTACGAGTTGGTGAAAACACAGGCGGGAAAGAGAAGCTATGAGGGAACTGCCCTTTGTCGTCACGCGTTTTGAGCTGAACCCCCACCCCTAAGAAACAACGATTCCGTGTAACAACCCATTCCAATAGTGATTCGCCATCCTTGGAAATCTCCTTACCAAAGTCCTTTAGGTAGGGCGGAACGGTTGAGTTGATTTCGTCGTGTGTCATGCCGGCACGCAAAACGTGGAGTTCCGGCCGTTCTAGAGTGCTTTCTTTCTCATCTGCGAAAATCATCTGCTTAACGTCAAGTTGCCTACCAGGTTGCCTACTGAAGTACGTAGTGAGGGTTGCGCCAGATGAATGCTCGACTCCCACATAGAAGGTATCCGTACGGTTTCCACCATTAATACACGATAACAACTGATCTGTAGACGTAAATCTGACATTCGGGCCATTGAGCAGAAGCGGGCCGGGGTCGTAGCTGGCTTCCAAAGTCTGTTTGAGTAGGAGCAAAGGCTGTATCATGCTCGACTTGCCAGAACTGTTAGCGCCGGCGAGAATCGTCAGGGGCCGGATTTCGATCCGTTGCTCCCGGCTGATGGACTTAAATCCGCACACCGTTATCGCAGTGATTCCCTCTGGCTGTTGCTTTGTTTCTTTTTCCTCGGAGATTGCTTGTTCAATCATGCTGGATTTACCTTTGGCAGTATTATCTTCAATCTATCAGCGTCACATCTGCAAGAATCGTAGCAGACAGCCGGCCAAAATTGCTAGCCATCTGGCTCGCGGTTGGCTACAATTCGTGCAGGTGTTTGCTCCAAGCGGCAAACTTGCCGGCGGCCAGAAAATATCAAGCGAGGGCGGATGGAAGTAGTCGTTGCGCCGAAGTACGCAGGGTTTTGCGGCGGGGTGAAGCGGGCCTGGAAGCTCGCTATCGAGGAAGCCAGTCATCACAGCGGGCCGATCTACATCTCCGGCAAGCTGATCCACAATGATCCTGCCATGCAGGAGTTGGCCGGCATGGGCATCAAGCTCCTGGACAAGGACGAGAGGCCGCCGGCAGATGCGACGTTGATCGTCCGCGCCCACGGCGAAGGCCCTAGACTCTACGAGCAGGCTAACGAGCTAGGCATGCGAACGGTTGACGCGACTTGCAGCATCGTCAAGGCGGTCCAACGCCGCGCCCGTGGTCTGGAGGAGCAAGGTTACCAGGTCATCCTGTTTGGCCACAAGAACCACCCCGAAGCGAAGGCAACCATCGCCTATACCAGCCGTGGCTTCATCGTCGAATCTCTCGAAGAGGCGCGGCAGATCGGGACCTACGAGAAAATTGCCGCCATCGCCCAGACCACCGCCCCGCAGTGGGAGTACGAAGAGATCGCCAAAGTCCTTCGAGAAAAGTGCTCTCATTTTGAGGATCAGGGACGGATATGCGGCTGGACGCTTCACGCGCAATCGGAAGCGGAGGAGATCGCCAAATCGGTTGACGCTATGGTTGTGGTAGGAGGCAAAGATAGCTCCAATACGCAACGGCTGGCTGAGGTGTGCAGTTGGCATTGCCCGTCTCATCACATCGAAACGCTCGACGAGATGCGGCCCGAATGGTTCAACGGCCTCAACCGGGTCGGCGTGACCGCCGGCGCTTCGACCCGCGACGAGGACAT
>JBCLEL010000226.1:0-4154 GCA_038913435.1 Chloroflexota bacterium | reverse complement strand
GATTGTAGCGACTATGAAGCTGGAAAAAGACCTGTATCTGCTCGCTTTCGACTCGCGCATCCGTGACTTTCTGAGAACCGTCAAGTATCCTTGCGCCAAAGCTGACCTCGCTGCCGCCGTCCGGCGCGGCAACACGCCAAGCGACATCGTCTCGGCTATATTACAAATGTCGGACGGACAGTTTGGATCCGAGGACGAGGCGGTCAGCAAGATTCCAAGACCTGAAGTGAATTGATTGACGACATATGTTTGCGGATGACTCGCTCGAAAGCCGGCTGGCTGAGCTTAAAAAGTTGCGAGACCTGCCCTGGTTGGACCGGCTTGACGCCGGCGAGCTAGCCGAGTTGGTCGTCGCCTACGAGGGGGCCTCGGCCGAACGCTACCGGTCCGGCCAGGACGCGCCTATCGAGGAAGTGCTCACCTCCTGGGAAAAGATCGCCTTAGCCAAGCCGGCCCGGCGCCAGGAGTAGCCCACCTCCAAGCCGTTCAACCCTTATCTGGATGGCGGGATTATCAGGCGCTGTCCCACAAAGATATTATCTGGATTATCCATGCTATTGGCGCGGAGAATGGCGCTGACCGAGACGCCGTACTGATCGGCGATCAAGCTCAGCGCCTCACCGGACCTTACAACGTGGACGATTGGCGTCGCGGTAGGAGCCGGCGTGCCACTCCCAGGAGACGACGGAGTCAAAGCAATCTCGGCGCTTCCGCCAAGCCTGATGACCACCGTAGGTCCGCCTGCCAGAGTCCGCCGGCCGGATGAGTCTCCTCGCGTTTGAGACCCAACGCCGCCTATATCTTGCACCATACCGATCACCGACTGTGCCATCTCGCGTACCTTCAATGACACCAACGCCACCGACACCTGCGCCAGTAGGCCGCAGACTATCGCTACCACCGCAATCCCCATCCCACTGGTGATAGCAAGGGTCGCTAGGCTCGCCGGACTGGGCTTTTCGGGTGGTTCAACCAAGGATGCACGGCCCCTATTTTCCGATCTAATTTAAGTAGTGTAATCTACCCATGCGCCAATGGCGAATAGCCAGGTAGCGCCCAGCAAGTTATAATGAGTTAGCATATTTGATATACTAATGCTAATTCCGTCTCTTAATAGCTATAAGTGATGCCATTATGCAATTACCACTCAGCATATCCCATATAGTGCCTACGACCTTGCCGACCATCAATATAGAAGGCAAATTGGTTCGGTCGCTTCTTGAACGACGTTCCCTCCCCGCGATTACCTTGCTACAAGCACCGCCCGGCTTTGGCAAGACGACAGCCTTGAGGCAGATATATGATGGTCTGACACCTAAGCAATCTGCCATGTGGCTCACTCTACCAGACGAAGAAATCAGTCCTGATCTTCTCTGCGCCTATTTCAAAGCCGCTCTTGTCCGGCAAGGATTATCTTCCAATGAGCTAGGCCAGATTCGGTTGATCGAGAACGCGCCGACGTTGCCAGGAGCAACCGCTTTATCTAATTGTCTTATAAGCAATTCGTTGGCTCTGTGTATTGATCTGGCTGGCGGCTCATTGAACTCGCACACCTTACGGCTATTCGACCAACTAATTGGACTAAATTCCCCCAATACCCCGATGTTCATCGCCAGCCGGCGCTCGCTGAAATGGGCCTCATTACAGAACCGATTATCATCGGGAGATGCTGTCATCGCGTCAACCGGCGATCTGCTATTCAGTCTCACTGAAGTGAAGCAATATCTAGCTCGGGTGAAAGATCTTATTGCTGATGAGGAATGCGCTGAGAGTCTGTATCGGCTTACGTCAGGCTGGCCACTGGGTGTGGCTGTGGTCGCCAGCGAACTGGCCCGTGCCGGCCTGAATAAGCCGGCGCGGGTCCAACAGGAGGTGACACGCCGGCTCAGCGAATGGGCCGCAGAACCCATACAAATGTTATCAGCTAATGTTGTTGTATTGTTGCGCCGGCTGCTGTTGGTAGATGAATTCGACGAGGAGATTGTGCAGCAGGTAGGGTTGTCACGGCGACCGGCGCAGATGATTGACCAGCTTGTAAGCTCTGATCTGCCGCTGGTGTTTACTCCTTTGACCGCAACCTGGGCCTTTCCGCCAATCGTCCGAGACGCCCTAGTCCGGCTCTTGGACGTGCGACGCCACGGTAGATGGTGGAAGGACGCATTGGTTGAAATGGCGGGTGTTTATCAGCAACGCGGGCGCAGGATGGACGAGGCCGACTGTTGGAACGCGGCCGGGGATCGCCAACAGGCAGGCAAGGCTTTGCTCTCAGTTGCCCAGCAAGCAGTTCAATTGAACCAGCTTGACTCGCTGTCGGCGGTTGCAGCGCGGTTGAGCGATGACCTAACAAGATATGAACCACGACTGCTGGTATATAAGGCGCTGGCAGCCTCCGCGCGACTGGCGTCGCGACACCAGACGGAGCGTCACTTTGAACAGGCTAGCAGAGTGATTAGCGACACCGGTCGAGCGGAGGAGGTCTCGCTGCTGGTTGGCTGCTGGGCCGACTATCTGATCGCGGCCGGCCAGGGGAAGCGAGCGGCAGAAGCGGTAGGCCGGCTGGCTGAGCGATTTGGCAATCGGCCGGATGTCGGCGCCGGCTTTCAGTTGACCTACGCCCGAATCAACGTCATTCAGGGTCACCTTGAAGCTGCAATAGAACGAATAGATGCTACTCTGCTAGCGCCCAACGCCCGGCTGGAGCTCGACGAGCCACCTCGAGCGCGTAGTTGGCGCAGACTCGCGACACTGCTCGCAGGTCGGACCGATGACACGACTACCTCAGACCTGCGGAGCGAGACCGAGGGGCTGGCCGGCGATGGCCTGAGCGATCTGGTCAAGTGGCTGGCCGGCCACTGGCGGGACCTTGACAACCTGGCGCTGAAGGTGACATCAATTCGGCCTGGCCTCGCTAGGGCTGCGGTTTGGTTGAGGTATGAACAACTCGGCTGGGCCGGCCATTTGATTGACGCCGGTGAGACCCGACGAATCGCGCAGCGGTTTGAGAAGGCCGGTGACTTGATTGCGGCTGCTCTGATCTGGGCGGCCCTTGCGCGCGCCCAGGCTCGCGCACAAGTCAATGCCAAGGTGTCCGCCGACCGATTGAGCCGGATCTCGTCTCTGATTGACGCCCCAATCGTGCAAGCGTTGTGCAACTGCTCGTTGGCATCCCAGCTATTCGTACAAGGCAGGGAGGCTGAGGCGAAAGCGGCGCTGGTGGAGGCCGCCGATGACCTGAGCGAGACTGATGCGAAGGCGCTTTCCTCGACGGTAGCCCTGTTGCGACTGGCGGTGGAGCCGGCGACTCCTTCCGAGCAGGATGTATCGCTTGCGGCCAGCTCTATGGCCGGCCTGCTCTGGTCTCTCGGCCCTATATCCGTCGTCGCATTGGCCCGGGCCGCGAACCTGGGCATAGGGCGCGAGGCGATTCGCACTCTGCTCAGACGGCATCCGGCTCTAGCGCGCCAGTTCCGAAAAGTGCGCGGCCGGTCTGCCTTCGAAGAGAGCCAACAGTTGGTCACTCTGCTCGCCAACTGGGCTGGCACAGAAAAAGAGGCGGACACATCCCAACAATTTGAGCCAAATTCGCTGGTTGTTCGCACGCTAGGTGACTTTGCGCTGACGGTCAACGGATCGCCAGTAGGTCAGGCTGATTGGCGTAGCGCCAGGACTAAACAGCTTTTGGCGCTGTTACTACTACATCGTGGCCAGATGGTCTCACGCCAGGAGATTTTTGCCACCCTTTGGCCCAAGCTGGAATCAGCGGCAGCGGCCAATAACCTAAAATTCTGTTGGTCAACGTTGAAGCGGGTCCTGGAGCCCAACCTCGGTCATCGGGCTGAATCAGCCTTTCTGAGTCGCGGCCCAACCGGCTACCTGCTTTCGGTGGATGATCGGCTCCAGACCGACGCCGACCTGTTTCTGACTAAGCTGGCTAGCAGCCGACAAGCCGGCTCATTCGAGGAGTTGCTGAGCGCGGTTGGTCTTTATAATGGTGACTATCTTCCTGTTCTCCCTGAGACGGAGCGTCTGCGGGCGGACCGTGACCGTTACCGGCGAGAGTACGTCTCGGCAGTTGCAAAGGCATTGAATTATCTCGCCGACCACGGCCGGCTGGCCGAAGCGAAGTTGCTGGTAGCGCAGGCGCGACGGGCGTT
>JBCLEL010000225.1:0-4156 GCA_038913435.1 Chloroflexota bacterium | reverse complement strand
ATCCAAGTCTTCAGCATTCAGCCATCAGCGATCAGCGTTCAGGCCCATCCCAAGTCCAAAATCTAAAATCCAAAATCCAAAATCGGTTAATCCAAAATCGCAAATCTAAAATCCAAAATGAGTTAGCGCCCTGAGATGCGGATGGTCCCGACCTCAATCTGGTCGGCAACGCCACGCCGGTGTTGATCTAGGATGAGCAGGCGCATCAGGTCCCACCCTCGGTACAGGCCGACAATCACTCGGTACTCCCCGGCCGGCAGATCAAAAGGCGTTGAGACGCGATGGCGGTCGCGGAAGCGTTGACCGGCCAGCCAGTTCGAGGTCGGCCAGGTCCCATACAACGGTGGGTAGTCGCGTTGAGCTAGCCGACCGTTGGGGCCGATAAGCTGTATGAAGGCGGTATAGTCCTCGGCCGGTCGTTGAAAAACTCGCCAGTTCAGGGTGACGACGGCGTAGTCGCCGGTGGTGATTTGCGGCGTGTTGATCTCGACCTGGTCCAGCCAAAGCTCGCCGTCGAAGAGGGCCGGCAGCCGGACATCATCATCGCGTTGTGGGTGGGCCGGCTCGACCTGGTAGGGATCGCTGCGGTAGGTCGCGCTGGTTGGAGCTGCGGCGCCGACAACCCTGACCTCCAACCGAACTTTGCCACCGGCATCGGCCGGCGCTGTCAATTCGGACCTGGTCAGGCGGAGGCGCGGCGCGGCGCTTGACATCGGCGGAACAAAACGCTCGGCGTCGGTTGCCAGGACTCGATCAGCTTCGTCAACTAGCTTTACCTCGAAGCGCAGGTCGTCGGTCGGATGAGCGCCGGCGCGCCAGTACAGATCAACGGTCAGGTCAGCGCCTGCTTCGATTGGCCCATTGAGCTTATAGCCGGCCAACTTCAGGGTGTCACCGAAATTGACATCAGTTATCACGGCGCCGGCCGGAAGCTGCTGATGGGTTGGCTTCAATTCGATGGCAACCGCCGTCACCCAATCCCCCTGGCCGGCCGGCAATCCGTCGCGGTGGAAATCGAGAAAGGCGCCTACTTGTAGCAGGTAAAGACCCTCGGGCAGGCCCGGCGGAAGTTGCAACTCCCGATAGTCATGGATGATCGAGCCAACCGGCCACCGGTCGGTTGGATAGTTGCCGAGCAATGGCAGCCCGCCGATCTCTTGCGCCCAGACCTGGCCGGCTTCGTCAACCAGCCGGCTGCGGAAGCGGTAGCTACCGCCGGCCGGCTGGATCGCTCGCCATCCAAGTTTCATCGCCAGCAGGTCAGGTTCAACCTGTTCAACCGATACGTCCGTCAACTCGAATCTATCCCCGAAACGGGCTATTGCCTTTGCATTTTCGTCGGCAAGTGGCGGTTGACGGCGGACTTCGATCAATGGTCCGGCCATGTTGTAGTGCAATCCGCCCACGCCATAGATTGGTCGGGCCAGATAGACCGATTGCCCCTTCGCCAATGCGCTTTCGACTTGCTTGATCGTGGTGGCCAGCGTTGGCACGTCGCTGACCACAAGATCGGGCCGCAGGCCTCTGACTGACACCAGATAGTCCAGCCCGGCGAACGGCGGACCGCTTGCCAAGATTAACGCCCCGGAAGCCGGCTGTTGAGCCAGCCCCCGGTCGGCCCAGCGTAGGTGGCGGGTGAAGCCGGATGCGTCGGCCTCGCCTACGTTGGTGGCGTACTGGATGACAACCAGAGCCACCAGTACGACGCTGATCACCGACGAACGCAGATACACTCCCATTGACAGCTTCTGAAATAATGCCGAGGCAAGCTTGACGGCAAAGGCGATGCCACATCCGATAGCGATAGCTAGTGTGAGATAGGTCGGCAACAGGTAGTTGGGGTCGTTGTAGGAGCTGTACCAGTCCAGCGCGAAGAAGAAGCTGAATGCTCCCAGCAAGCCGAGGATCAGCGCCGCCGGCCAGTTGCGCCTGAGCAGGTAGGCTAGCCCGACCAGCCCCACTAGCAGCCAGGGAAGACCAAACTGGCGGCTAACCAGGTACAAATAGAGTTTCAGCCGGGCGGTATCTTCGACCCAGGACAGCCAGCGGCCGGCCCCTTGGTACTCTGATCCCATCACCTGAGTTACAAACTGCTGCCAGGTCATCGGCCAACGCAGCGGGATATAGGCGTAGAGTCCCAACGGTAGCACGAACGCAAGCGCGGCCAGCAACAGAGCTAGTAGCGATAGTCGCTGCCACCGACGGCCCCTCAAGGCTGCGCCGGCCAGGACTATTCCGATTGCCGCCAGCGCGATCAACGTCATCCGATGATGGGCGAGGCTGAGGCCAGCCGTCAGTCCAAGTAACACGGTGTAACGGCTGACAGCCTGTCGGTTGTCTCGGTCAATAGCTCGTAGCCATTTGATCGCCAGCATTACCAGCGCGCTAACAAGTAGAAGGTGGAATGAGTATTTCTCAGCAATGACCGCTTGCTTCCACAAGGTCAGCGAGAAGGCGAGCAGCAGGCCGCCGGCGACGCTGGCCGGCGTTGACTCGGTTAGCTCGTAGATGATGAGGGCTGTCAGCCAAACGACAATTGCTGCTGAGATGGCCGAGAGCAGGTTGACCCTCCAGCCGATCTCGCCGAATGGCAGCAACGTAGCCAGCCAGCTCAGGATCGTGTAGAGCGGATAGCCAGTCGGATGGACAACGCCCAATCTAGCGCCGGCGACCTGGAACTCGTAGCCGTCACCGGTCGCCGCCGATGGCGCCATGGTTCGCAAGTAGGCGATGAAAGCGACCAGGCCGACCAGCGCCGCCGCATAGCGACTCGGTAGGGGCGGTTCGCCAACCGCCCCTACAAACCTTAGCAAGCGCCATTGGAGTCTATTTTGTGTCAGTTGATCCTTAACTCCTATGACCATCAAGGAATAACTGCTCACCGCAGAGACGCAGAGGCGCGGAGATTTTGAAACTTACTGTTCCGTGCTCAAATAGCTAATAGAAGCGAGACTGCTTGATCCATGATCTGTAGCGCGCGGGCTTGTCCCGCGCGCATTGGTCGGTCCGCTGATCTGACTGGGCTGGGGACAAGCCCCAGCGCTACTCACGTCTCTCTCGACTATAAACTGCAATGTACGGCTCAGTAATTTTCTCTGCGTCTCCGCGCCTCTGCGCTTTTTCACTTGCAAGCAGATGGGAGCTATGTCTGGCCTCTGCTACACTAACCCCAATCTTAAACTACCGACGCTGAGGATTCTGGAGGCTAACTATGCGGGCAGTCTACTTCAAAGAGCACGGCGGTGTCGAAAAGCTAGAGGTTGGCGAGATGCCAACCCCGACGCCCGGCCCCGGTCAGGCGCTGGTCAAGGTCAATGTCTGCGCCCTCAACCGGCTCGACTTGATGGTGCGCGCCGGCGCGACGCCGGCCAAGCCTGCCTTGCCGCATATACCCGGCTCCGAGGTGGCCGGCGTCGTCGAGGCGCTAGGGGCCGGCGTCGCCGGCTGGCAGGCCGGCCAACGGGTGGTTATCGCTCCCTATCTGAACTGCGGTCGCTGCGAGTATTGCCTGACCGGCAACGAGAGCGTTTGCACACGTGGCGACATCCTCGGTCTGATGAGTCAAGGGGGATACGCCGAGTACGTCGTCGCGCCGGCCAGCAGCCTGGTAGCCATCCCGGACAAGCTGAGCGACGGCGAGGCGGCCGCCGTTGCTCTGGCAACCTTGACCGCCTGGCACATGCTGATAAATCGCGCCAAAGTCCGCGCCGGCGAGGACGTACTGGTGCTGGCGGCCGGCAGCGGCATCGGCAGCGCTGCCATCCAGATCGCCAAGCTGGCCGGCGCCCGCGTCATCGCCACCGCCAGCAGCGAAGCGAAGCTTAATCTTGCGCGCGAGCTAGGGGCAGACGCAACTATTAACTACGTTGAACAGGATATGTCCAAAGCTGTGCGGGACATCGTCGGCCGGCGGGGTGTTGACGTGGTGGTTGAGCATGTCGGCGAGGCTACCTGGGAGAAGAGCGTCGCTTGCCTGAGCCGCAACGGCCGGCTGGTCATCTGTGGTACGACCTCTGGCCGGCAGGGCGTCACCAACCTCTGGGACCTGTTCGCCAAGCAGTTGAGCCTGATCGGCGCTTATGGCGGCAGCCGGGCCGAGCTGGCCCAGGTGCTGTCGCTGGTCGCCAGTGGCAAGCTCAAGGCCGTCATTGACCGC
>JBCLEL010000224.1:0-4193 GCA_038913435.1 Chloroflexota bacterium | reverse complement strand
ACCCACCTGGTTGACGGCAAGGTGAGCGATCTGCCAGCCCAACTGGTGTCTGACCTGGCGCGCTGCGACCTGGCGATCCATGCCGGCGACGTGGTTTCCTTAGCGACGCTGGAGATGCTCCAGCAGCAAGCCAAAAGCCTGGTCGCCGTGTACGGCAACATGTGTTATCCTGAGGTGCGGTTACGCCTGGGCCGGCGGGAGATCGTCGAGATCAGTGGCCGGCGCATCGGGGTTTTACACGGTGACGGAGGCAGTTCAGCGTTGGCGGTCGCCAGAGGAGCCTTCGCCGGCGAAAGGCTCGACCTGGTGATCTTCGGCCACAGCCACCGCCGGCATCAAGAGCAGATCGGTGAGCGGCTACTATTGAATCCGGGTTCGGCCTGTGCGCCGCGAGGCGACCGCCGGTCATACGCAGTTGTGAGGACGCAGCCGGAGATGTCGGTTGATTTCGTGATTCTCGACTGAAAGCCGTCAGCGGTCAGCTATCAGCCTGCGAGGGCTAGAGGCGCTGTTGTAAACTGGCCAAAAGCTGACTGCTGAGAGCTGATCGCTGAAAGTTTAATTAGGAGGAAGCAGTTGATAGTAGGCGCGGGTCCCCGCAAGTACGAGTTCCAGCCCGGATGGGCAAAGCTGCCGGAAGGTTGGCAGTTCAGCCCGGTGGTGGGCGCGGTCACCGATTCCCAAGATCGGGTATATGTGCACCACCGTGGCCCCCACCCGGTTATCGTCTTTGACCGGGAGGGCAACTATCTTAAATGGTGGGGCGAAGGATGGGAGCAAGGCGCGCACGGGATTTACATAAACCGAGAAGGCTCTGACGAGTTCATCTATCTCACCGACTTTGCTCGCCACATAGTCACCAAGCACGCGCTGGACGGCAAGCTGCTGTGGACGCTGGGCACTGCCGGCAAGGTGGGCGAAAATGGCGCTCCATTCAATAAGCCGACCAACCTGTGCTTCACGCCGGATGGCGATTTCTACGTTTCTGATGGCTACGGCAACGCGCGCGTCCATCATTACTCGCCGGACCGCAAGCTCATCAAATCTTGGGGCGAGCCGGGCAAGGGGCCGGGACAGTTCAACCTGGTACACGCAGTCTGGGTGGACCATCGGCAGCCCCAGCGCCGGATCTACGTGGCCGACCGGGAGAACGACCGCATCCAGGTTTTTACTCCGGATGGCGAGCTAATCAAGATCATGGACGGCTTCCGCCAGCCGACCGACTTCTTCACCGACAGCGAGGGCTATATGTACGTCCCGGAACTGCGTAGCCGGCTGACGATCCTCGACCGCGATGACAATATCGTCGCTCAGATAGGCCAGGATGAGTTGAGTCTGGAACCTGGCAAATTCTCCTACCTACACAAAGCATGGACTGACTCGCATGGAGATATGTATATTGGCGAGGTGATAGACGGGAAACGGGTGCAGAAGTTCCTCAGAAAGAGATAGGGCTTGCCGCGAAAATTCGCTTGCGGCCCATCCGCCCATCCGGCGGCACGAGACAAGCTCGTGCCCTACGCCAAATAGACGTAGGGTAGGAGCTTGTCTCCTACCGTCTTTCACTGCTTCGGATTGCCGGAGGTCCCGTGAGTAGGAGGAGAGATATGCGCGACTATGAGCCGCTTGATCTGTCGCTAATGTGCAACGCCGGCCTATCAGTCCTCGGCGAGGAGCAACCGGAGGCCGGCGGTTGGCCAAGAGGGCAGGCGATGCCGCCGGCGTCCGCGGCGGTTGGCGCTCAGGCGTTCCACGGTCTGCCATTCCTGATCGGCCGGCCCGACGAAGACGGGAGCCGTTGCTTCCTTGCCTTCGGCAAAGGGTTGCACAATGAGCCATTGAAAGTGCCAATCAGTAGGAGCGCGAGACATGTTGTCATAGCGCATCGCCTCCTGGAATCAGACATCGTTCAAGGTGGGATACCGGGCAAGCTGGTAGCGGAGTATGTATTCCATCTCGACGGTGGAGAGACGGTACGAGTCCCGATCCGCGAGCGTTTTGAAATCTCGGTTGTCCTCGGCCGGACGGGCTGGACTCGCTCCTTTGTGGGTCTGCCCTATCGGGCGGTGTCCGATCAAGGAAACAGCCTTCAACCGCGCTATCAGGGACGCTGGGAATCGGCCGGCCGGCGCCAGACCGAGGCGATTCAGGGACAGCCATTCTCCTACGTTCTTTGGGCCTGGGCCAACCCGCATCCCGACCGGCTCATCGAGGCTCTGGAAATCATACCCGTGGGGTCAAGATTCATAATCGCGGCGGTCACGCTCGGTCATCTGGATGAACACCCATTCGTTCGGGCCGGAGCGCGGGAGCTAAAGATTGTACTGCCTCAGCCCGGAGATGCGGCGAAGCCGTTCAATCTTGAGGTCGAGGTGGACCGGGGAGTAGCAACCTACCCATACTCGCTGCCGACTAAGACGGCAGATGAGTTCCTCGCCGACGACTTCAAAGGTTGGGGCGAAGCGGACAACCTGAGCAGCAGCCCGGCTTACGTGGAAGTGACCGCAATCCCCTCAGCAATAGTTACCGTGAAGCAGGATGGCGAGGCGCTGGGCAGCGTCCGTTGGGGCGAGGTCGAGGATAAGAAGATTGTCCAGCCGACGCCACGGCTAAGGGTTGAGCTGGTTGACCGGGGGCGCAACTGGGTCCATACGACCGTGCTCGACGATGAGACCGGCAAGCAAGTGCCGTGTCGGATCCATTTCCGGTCGCCGGAGGGCGTGCCTTACCAGCCGCACGGCCACCACAACCATGTCAACTCCAACAACGGCACCTGGCACATTGACGTTGGCGGCGACCTCCGACTGGGACAGATCACCTACGCCTACATTGACGGCGCCTGCCAGGGTTGGCTACCACGGGGCGATGTCATCGTTGACGCGGCGCGGGGATTTGAGTACGAGCCGCTGCGCGCCAAGGTTCGTATCGAGCCGGGTCAGCGTGAATTGACGCTTCGGATCAAGCGTTGGCGCAATATGAACGCCGAGCGGTGGTTTAGCGGCGACACTCACGTCCATTTCCTCTCTACTCAGGGCAGTCATGTCGAAGCTCAGGGCGAGGACCTTAACGTTGTCAACGTGCTCCAGTCACAGTGGGGGCACCTCTTCACCAACACCGAGGAGTTCACCGGCCAGCCGAGCCTGTCGCCCGATGGTCGGACCATTGTCTATGTCACCCAGGAGAACCGGCAGCACTTCCTCGGACATCTGACGCTGCTCGGTCTGAAAAAGCCGGTTATGCCCTGGTGTTCAGACGGACCAGGCGAGGCTGAATTGGGCGGGACGCTAGAAGTGACGATGTCCGATTGGGCCGACCAGTGCCACGCTCAGGGTGGAACAATCATCATCCCCCACCTTCCCTTTCCCAATGGCGAGCCGGCCACCTTGATCGCCACCGGTCGGGCTGATGCGGTTGAAATGTTGATCCACAACCCGTACTGCCATCTCGAATACTACCGCTATCTCAATGGCGGCTACCGGCTGCCCTTGGTAGGCGGCACGGATAAGATGACGAGTGACGTTCCCGTCGGCCTCTACCGCACCTATGTCTATATCCCGCCGGATGAGGAGTTTACCTACGAGAACTGGTGTCGTAATCTGGCGAAAGGCCGCACCTTCCATAGCGGCGGCCCGTTGCTAGACTTCACCGTCGAAGGTCAGAAGGTTGGCGATACGATCACTATCGCCGGCAATGGCGGAACGTTGGAGGTCGAGGCAAAAGCGGAGTCCATCTTCCCGCTTCATCGGCTAGAGATCGTCGAGCAAGGGATGATAGTGGCTTCGACCGAAGACTTGAAAGGCGCGCGGTCGCTACGGTTGCGGACGAAGGTCAAAGTTGAGGGGCACACCTGGTTGGCAGCGCGGGTCAGCGGCCCCGGCTACTGGCAATCGAGATCGCATCATGACTGGTGGTCACGAGGCGTCTTCGCTCATTCCAGTCCAATTTACGTGGCTTGCGGCGGCGAGTGGCAGCTCTATAATCGGGAGACAGCGCAGTATATGCTCACCATGATCGAGGGGACGTTGACCCACATTCGGGAAAACAGCTTGCAACACCCTTCTGAGGCGGTGACTCACCACCACGGCGAGGCAGACCATCTGGCTTACCTTGAGCGGCCATTCCTCCAAGCGCGTGAGGCGATACAACGACGTATGAGTCGGTTGGGGCCGGCGCATTGAATTGATCAGATCATT
>JBCLEL010000223.1:0-4229 GCA_038913435.1 Chloroflexota bacterium | reverse complement strand
CGGCAAGTCCTTCAGCCGAAGGATGCCCCGGTACCCCTTAAGAGTGCCGCCCAGTACAGCCTAAGACTTCGTCTGAGGTACCACTAGCAACCGCTTCGTTACCAGGTTTGCCCTGATCAGCAACTTCGTGCTGCCGCTCGCATAAAGAACCCAGGCGGGCCTGGTTACACTAACTTCCGGCGCGCGCCAACTTCAATACGGTCAAGGAGAAGGGGGCGCATGTCAACGTCCATTCATCGCGCCCGGCGCTGATTTCGATTGGCTGGGGACTGATCCGATGCGGTTGCTCGAAATCGTTCTGGTGCAGCGGGTCCGCGCCTCCTAACGTAGTTGCGCTGATCGGCTTGTATCCGGCGTTGCCCGGCAGGCGCAACCGGGTCTCGGCGGCCCGATCCAATCGCGGGTTGACAATCGAGACGACAATCTGTCTTCTATCAGGTGTCGCCGAAGCAACGACGTCGAGGTTCGGTAGCGCATTTTGGCTTCCGTTGTCAGGGTCGGCATCAGCCGGCGATCCCGACGAATAAAGGTCAGGGTCAGCCAACGAGTGGGCCTCGTTCCCTTTGCCGAACTTGAACGTACCGGCATCGCTGATGACTCGAATCGAATTCGCATTCGCGTGCTCTTTCAACATATCCAGAACATAATAAGTAGGAGTTCGAATCAGGTGGGGGCCGGCTGTTTTCAAAGCGGTATGCAGCACATTTATCGAGGTGGACAGATTAGCCATCCAGACCAGGTCGGCGTGACGCATGAAAACATGCAGCACCCTGGCGACGAGAATAGCGTCACGCAGGAAGGATGGCTGTTCCATCCGATTAGGGAGCTCGCGAATCGGGAACCCAAAAGCAACTTCATGATGATGAGTACCATACTCATCAACGATGATACCGACCTGCTTCTTGCCGGCCGTGTAAAGGTGGATGGCTGCGGCGGCACGTAAGACCTGCCGCTCCAATAACTCGGCGCCGGCCACAACCTGGTAGGTGTCAGACTCGCCCGGACTTGAGAGCGGTGGAGGGTAAGTGTAGCAATGCAACGATAGCAAATCAATCAGGTATAGCTGATCGCCTAAATATTCCATGAGACGCTGGTTAAAATCAGTGGCTATGTTCCAAGTGCCGCGCACGATTAGTTTTGCGTCCGGCTCGGCTTGTCGCATATAGGTGCCGAATCGCCTCACCTCGCGTCCATACTCCTCCGGCGTGTGCAATATCAAGTTCTCATTGCCAATCTGCCAGTACTTTACCCCGTACGGCTCAGAATGGCCATTCCGACTTCGCTCGGCGGCGAGTTCTGACGGGGCCGAGGCATTACAGTATTCCATCCAATCTAGGGCTTCTTGCCGGCTGCCGGTAGCGACATTGACCTGTAAGATAGGCTCCGCGCCAATGGCCGCGCACCAGCGAAGAAACTCGTCAGTGCCGAAATGATTCGATTCGTAACCTCCCCAAAAGAGGTTGCGAGTTGTGCGGCGCTGGTTTCGAGGACCGATACCTTCCCGCCAGTGGTAGTATTCGCCAAATCCGCCGCCCAAACGCACAGCTGGGACCTGAAGCTGGCGAAACGCTTCAATCGTGTCCAGCCGCAAACCATCATCATTAGGGACCGCCGAATCTTCACCAACCCAGACGCCATCGTAAACGCAACGGCCAATGAATTCCAGCAGATGCCCAAATATTTTCGCCGGAATCCTCGGACCGAGATCGTCAGCAAGTAGCGTAACCATATACGTTGACATAAAGCCCCTTCTTGCACGATGCGTTCATGGCGACCGTTTAGCGATCTCTGAACGCAGAGAGTTTCCTCAAATAATAGAGAGGTCTCGCAAAATGTCGTGGGATGCGCCAGCTTACGCCATTATGTTTTCGACATGACTGGATAAGGCCTATCTTCCACCGCCACGTAGCTGGACGCCGGCGGCGTTTCAAGCATATCTAGCTCTGCCAGCCGTTTTACCCAATACTGGTGACGCGGATCATCAATCTTTCGCCAATAGTCGGGGTAAAACTGGCCACTAAAGTTTGCCGCGAGTCGCCGGTGCATGTTGTACATAATTCGTTGGATGTTTTCTATCTCGTAGGGCGTTTGCGGGTCTTCGGTGAACATCACCACCCCCATCCGACGGTGCAGGCTGCCGCCAAAGGCGGAGTGCCAGAGTGGGTTGCCGAAGGCGAGAACGTCGCCAGGCTGCGATTCAAACACGTAGCATGGCAACTCATCGGGCGCCACCCCGAACCGTGCTCGTGGGTCGAGGCCGATAGTCTTATCGTTTATCTCAGTCGAGAACGACGCGAGGTGCGAGCCAGGTATAACCCTCAGCGCGCCATCACTGGCCTTCTGAAGATCGGGATAGATAGCGAACTTTACGGCCTTGTATTTTGAGGTTACTTGATCGGTATGCCAACTGGTATCGCCGGCCCGCCAAGCCGCGTCCGACCAGATACCGAGGACCTTTCTGCCAAGCAATTGTTCGGCCACATCAGCGAAACGGGGATCGTCTAGCAGAGACGCGATGAACGGCGTATCGGCATCGTGCAACGGCACGCAGGTGCCCCTCACCTCATCGTGCATGCCATGTTGGAGACAGGCTTGTAGGCCCGCGTTAAACTCGCGGTTGTAGGTCTCCATCTCATCCGGCGATAAAAGCTGCCGGAAGACCAGGAAGCCGAAGGTCCTGTAATGATTCATCTGCTGCTCGGTAAGTTGCATCGCTCAATCTCCTCTGACTTGTCCGTTACGTCTGAGACGTTACACGCAATTGCTGGCGCACGCCAACCTAAGAATCACGACATTCGTAGCCGGAACGCATTGACCGAATTCGGGGTTCCAACAATCCGAACCGAAAAGTCGCGGACTCACCATCCCCAGAGGCTGATCCAAACGGACTGTAAGGCTCGCTGCTCTAAGAGTCAAACGTCGGCCTCCTTGAGTCCTGCTAAGCGAGGACCGGCAGCGACTTCAGGCAACGGAAGGCCATATTATCCTCCCATTCCAACGCCTCAGACGCCAATCGTAGCCTGGGCATTCGGCGTAGCACCGTGTTGATTGCGATTTGCCCCTCGATTCGAGCCAGCGGCGCGCCCAAGCAGAACCGTGTCCCGTGACCGAACGCAACGTGTCGGTTCTCCTGTCGAGTTATATCGAGGCGATCAGGATCGGGGAACTGCTCTGGGTCTCTATTTGCCGCTCCCAGCATCGCCAAGACTAGCTGCCCTTGCTGAATCTGCTTGCCTCCGATCTCGAGGTCCTCCTTGGCCACCCGCACCGCGCGTTGAAGCGGGCTGTTATAACGCAGCAATTCCTCGACCGCAGTCACGATCAATGATGGATCGTCCCTTAGTTTCCCTAGTTGGTCAGGGTTCTGCAACAGTGCTAGTAGGCCGTTCCCAATCAGGCTCCGGGTCGTCTCGTGACCACCCATGAACAAAGCTATGCAGTTCACGATCAGCTCTTCTTCGCTGAGCAGGTGGCCTTGATCTAAGCCGGCAACCAGCGCTCCCATCAGGTTCCCATTGGGACTGCCGCGGTGCTGAGCCACGATGCGGCTGAAATAGCCGCTCAGCTCGACTACGCTCTGCTGAGCGCGCTCGGCTGTCCCCGGCAAGACACGGCCGATTCCCATCAGAGCCACTAGGTCGTCCACCATAGTCTTGAACTGAGCCCGGTCTTCCGGCGGCACACCAAGCATCTCGCAGATGACGGTTATGGGCAAGGGATAAGCGAAATCCCGGATGACATCCATCCTGCCTGAGCCCTCGACGGCATCTAGCAAGTTGTCCACTAAGTCCTGAATATGTGGCCGCATGGCCTCAAACACACGAGGCGTCAGGACTCCCTTAATCACCGCTCGGCGTCGGGTGTGATCGGGTGGGTCTGAAAATCCTATTGACATTGACATGTAGCCCTGGAGCGGACCCATACCATCTCGCATTGCCGCTGGTAACTGGCCCATAACCAGGTTGCTCCGGGCGGACGAAAGGCGCTGATCTTGCAGGGCGGATACGACGTCGGCGTAGCGCGTCAAGACCCAGCCACCCCACAGCTCGCTCCAGTGCACCGGATCTTGCGACCGGAGCCGGTGATAAAAAGGGTAAGGATTAACAACAATCTCAGAGCGGAGTAAGGCGTTTTGATCCAATGACATCAATAAGGTCTCCTAGCTATATGGACTAATCTTCGTGCTTGACCATAGGTTATAGTACAACGTCCGCCCCCAGCGCATCTTG
>JBCLEL010000222.1:0-4230 GCA_038913435.1 Chloroflexota bacterium | reverse complement strand
TTTCCATAGACGCTGCGCCATTGAAGTCCTGCTCAAAGCCTTTGAGAGAACGATCAGACAAAACAGGGTATACTTAGGGCCACAGAATAAACTGCCTTCTTAGGCAACGCGATAAAGGAGCGCTCATGATTAGCAGACAACAGCTTGTCGATGCCCTAAACGAAGACCTGGCGTACGAATATCAAGCAGTCATTATGTACATCAAGTATTCGGCCGCGGTAAGCGGCCCCCATCGACTCACGTTAGCAGGTTTCTTCGGTGGGGAGGTCGGCGATGAGATCGGTCATGCCAAATACCTTGCGCAAAAGGTAGCCACGCTGGGAGGTAACCCAGTCAGCGAACCGAAGCGCGTGCCGGAGGCGACCAGCCCGCACGAGATGCTACAAAATGTCTTGGAGGCCGAAAGCAGTGCGATAAAGCGCTACGTCCAACATGCGGACTTGGCCGGCCAGCTAGGCGAGCACGCCATCCGGCTTCAGCTTGAGTTATTCCTTCAGGAGGAGACTGACCACAAACAAGAGGTGGAACAAGTCCTTATCGGCTGGAAGGACTAATAGGGGTTACTCCTGGCCGGCCAATCGCTATCAGCGATGCCCCGAAAGGCGCCGGTAGCCGGCTTAACGGCACGTCCAACGTCATTGCCAAGTTAAAGAGCGCATTGAGCGGTGCTGGCGGTGGCGTGAACGAGCGGTAAAAAAGTTGCAGCCGGTCCACGCTGGTGGCGATAGGATGACTTTTGACTAGCAGGCGTTGGAGTATCTGCACCGGAAGCAGCGTGATATTGAAGTAGCGTAGCGCGCGAATGCGTAGCCCGGCCCTCTGCATCGCCTGCGCCAATGTCTGTTTTGTGTAGCGTCGTTTGTGGCCTGAAGCCTCATCAAGTGGCGTCCACAGGCCGGGCCCCGCCGGCACCGTTATGACGATAGCGCCACCGGGCGCCAGCGCACGACTCGCTTCGCGGATTACCGCGCCATCATCGGCAGTATGCTCAATAACATCGCACAGCATAACAACGTCGAACTGGGCGTTGAACGGTATGCGAGTTGCCGTCTCGCAGAGCAACAGTCCGTGGGTGCGCTTGCGCGCGTAGCGAAGGCCGGCCATGTGCATATCGAGGCCCGCAGGTGATCATTCCGGCCTGTTCCAATTCCGCCAGCACAAACCCAGTTCCGCAGCCAATATCGAGGACTCGGAGTCCCGCAAGCGGGCCGATGATCTCCCGCATCGTTGAGAGAATCAGCCGGTTGCGCCCATTGAACCAGAAATGTCGAGGCTCGACCTTTGCCAACAACTCGTAGGCCTCGTCGGGATAGTCCTGCTCATTCTGTCCACTCCCCAGCAACAGAATACCGTCCTCAGAGGCATAAGTTTGTCCGCAGGCGGCGCAACGTACTGTCGTGTCCGTTGGGTATAGACTCACGGTGACACTCTCGTTGCAGGTGTTGCAAAGAAAGCGCACAGTTGGCGTTGGCATCTAGTGATTTCCTATTCGGCAAAGCGCCGGACCGCTTCGATCACTTGCCACTGGTCTTCGCGGGTCAGGTCATTGTAGAACGGTAGCCGCAAAAGGCGGTCGCTCACTTCTTCAGTCACTGGGCAGCCCCCTTCTTTTCCACCGAACCGCCGGCCCATATCCGAAAGGTGCAATGGCAGATAGTGGAAGACGCTGAGAATATCCTGGGCCTTCAAATGCGCTATCAAAGCCTGGCGCTGCTCCAACGATGGCATCAATAGGTAGAACATATGGTAAGGCTGTTCGCAATGGGCCGGCGTAATAGGAAGCCGCACATTGTGATCTCGCGCCCACTCGCCCAAGTGTTCATAGTAAGTCTCCCACACTCGCTGTCGCTTGGCTTGGATTTGCTCGCGGGCTTCCAGTTGGGCATACAGAAACGCGGCGAGCAGGTCAGAGGGAAGATAGCTTGACCCCAGGTCTACCCAGGTGTACTTGTCCACCTGCCCGCGGAAGAAGCGACTGCGGTTGGTGCCCTTCTCTCGAATGATCTCGGCTCGTTCAATATATTGTGGGTCGTTGATAAGCAGGGCGCCTCCCTCGCCGCAGGTGAAGTTCTTCGTCTCGTGGAAGCTCTGAGTTGCCAGGCAACCGAAGGCGCCCAGATATTTGCCCTTGTACTTGCCAAACAGACCGTGAGCGTTATCTTCAACCACTGCCACGCCGTGCCGACCGGCAATCTCTAGGATGGAGTCCATCTCGCAACCGACGCCGGCGTAGTGCACCGGCACAATCGCTTTGGTGCGAGGCGTCATGAGCGACTCCAATTGCGTCTCATCCAGATTGAGGGTGTCCGGACGGATGTCAATGAATACGGGACGAGCGCCACGCAGCACAAAGGCGTTGATGGTGGAGACAAATGTGAAGGATGGGACGATCACCTCATCGCCGGGCTGGATGTCCAGCAATAGTGCCGCCATCTCTAAAGCATGGGTGCAAGATGTGGTCAGCAACGTCTTCTGAACGCCCAAGCACTCCTCGAACAATGCGTGGCACTTCTTGGTATAGAACCCATCGCCGGAAGCGTGGCCTCGTTGAATCACATCAGTGATGTACGCAAGCTCATTTCCAACCAGGCACGGCCTGTTGAACGGAATCTTGTGCGTATTCACGTGCTCACCTGTGACGCACAATCAGACATCCACTTGTGATACCAAAGCTGAACAGAATGCGTCAAGAAACCACAGCGCTGATATAAGCGCTGTGCTGCAATGTTGCGCCCCTGCGTTACCACCTCCACCACCTCGACGTCATGTTCAGCAAACCATCGCAAGGAATGATCAATTAGCGTCTGGCCTAATCCACGACCTCGAACCTGAGATCCTACGCCTACCAGCCCTATCTGGCCGCGCGGCGTATCGTTAATCAGGTGGCAGGAAACATAGCCAACTGGCTGGTTATTCACCTCACCTACAAGTACCGCGTCAGCGTAGCCTTCGCAACTGCGCTTGATCCACGTCTCGTAAAGAGCTTCGCAAGACGATATAGGAAAGCATGGATCAAAGTAGAAACGAGAGTCGCCGTAGCTGGTCCGGGCGATCGCTTGCAAGGCCGGAATATCGCTTTGGCGCCAATGACGCACACCTACTGGTTGAGATAAATCGTTACTAATCCTGGTTAGCCTGTCTCTGGTATCGCACTGCAAAGTGACACGGATGTCCACTATGCGGAAGCCATAGTCCTCAGCCAGCCTAACCGTTTCCGCATGATCCGAGTCGGCGAGAAAGTAGACACATTCAACTGCGTGTGTCATACACCACTCCAGAATACTTTTCGCCGTCTCTGGATTTAATCGGTGCACCGTGGCACGGGCGATCCTCCGACCAAAGAAGTCGGTGTCCCACGGCAGAAACTGACAAACCTCCATGGCCTCCACTTTGCTTCAGCCTTGTGTTGACTTCGTATCACTGCGTACCACATACGGTGGTCGCTCCATCATTCGGAAATGCATGCGAGCAAGGTATTCCCCGATGATGCCTAGCGCAAACATCTGCGCTCCTGAAAAGATAGCAATCACCGACGCCAGGAATGGGAAGCCTGCCACGCTGCCACCTTCGATCAGGTAACGTCCGATAACAAAGACCAGCACTGCCAAACCAAATAAGGTGAGAAGAAACCCCATCAGGCTCGCAAGCTGAAGTGGCAAGGTGCTAAAGCCGGTCATCATGTTGATGGCGTGGGTCAACAGCTTGCCGAAGGTATAGTTGGACGCTCCTACCAGTCTGGGGTCGTGTCGGACTGGAATAGCAGCAAAACGGGTCGTTCCCCAGGTAAGCAGAACATCAATGGAGACAAATGGTCCCTGGTAATTGTCAAAAGCATCCCTAACTTGGGTACGAAATGCTCGGAACGCGCTGACTTTGCGCGCCGTTTCAGTGCCCATCGCGCTTTGGAGGGCAAGCTTGGTCACTTGCGACGCAAGATCGCGCCAGAGACCGTGTTGCTCGTGCTGTGGTGTGCCATACACGACATCGTAGCCCTCTGCCAGCTTCGCGATAAGCTTAGGAATCTCTTCAGGTGGGTTTTGCAAATCATCGTCCATGGTGACGACGGTATCGTACTGTGCCGCCCGGATGCCCGCCAACAAAGCGTTATGTTGCCCATAGTTACGCATCAGGTTGATGCCTCGCAGCATTTGATACTCGTGACTCAACTCCACGATCTGTTCCCAGCTCGCATCGCGACTGCCATCGTTGACGAGTATGATCTCATAGGTC
>JBCLEL010000221.1:0-4257 GCA_038913435.1 Chloroflexota bacterium | reverse complement strand
GGCGGAGATTCATTCGATGAAGGTTAAGCTGTTCGCCAATCTCCGGCAGGCAGCCGGCGCCAGCCAAATCGAGATCCCAGTTAGCCCGCAAGCGACCGTTGGCGATCTATTGGAAGGGTTGATCACGACCTGCCCTGCACTCGAGAAACAGATCTTCGACAAGCAGCGACAGGTTCGCCAGTTTGTCGCCGTGTTTGTAGACGGTCGCGACATCCGGCATTCCACCGGTCTGTCCACCTCTCTGGATCAGGCCCAAGAAGTGCGCATCTTTCCGCCAGTGGCCGGCGGCGATGGAGATTAAGTTTCGTGGCCTGCCCCAATGGCTCCTGGCAGAGTACCTCGTCGAGCTTGGCGGCGTGGCAGACGGAGACTCACAGTTGCAGGGCGCCGGCTGGCAAGCTCGCCTCAGCCAGCAGACGGTTCGGCTGGGCGCCTTCGAGTTGAACGAAGCCACCGTCAGATTCGACGCTGGGCCGGCCGCTGCTCGCCTCGCCGAAATGCTCCGCCGGAAAGCTATGCGTGGTGGCGGCTAGACGCAAACGACTCAACCCACTTTTGGGTGATGGCTAAAGCAAGGCGGGCCTTCAGGCCAAGTTCCAAGCGCCCGAACTTTAGTTCGGCGATGTGGTCGCCGGCTTTTAAGCCGGGCGCTTGGACGGAGCTTAAAAGCTACCACACCAATTTCACCCTAAAGTGTGTAGACCTACGCAAACCGACCGATAGTCGGCAACTGATCGCTTAACCATAGCTTATTTCCCTGGCCTGGCCTCAGCTTCGTCAAACGATTTGTAGTTGAGCGAGCTTGGCCTGGGGAACAACGCCATTCTGCCATCCCCGTGCCTGGTAGTACTCGGCAAGCATCTTGTCTAATTCGCATACGTGGCCGGCAGCCGGCCCGGTCCCTGGCTCAGTCAAGAATCGCTTCGGGAGCGTGTCGTCTTTGCCATCGAAGCCAACCAGGTTGTTGTAATAGCGCTCCAGATTGTAGATGCGCTCGCCGGTCTGCATCACGTCGTCGGCTGTGATCTGTCGACCGGTGATGGCCGAATACTGAAGAGCGTACTCCTCAGCGCCTTCGGCGAAGGCGGAGAATTTGCACAGATCGAGAGAATCAGAGAATGCGTGCAGGTCTTGGAAGATCTTGAGCAACTTCCCTTTGCCTTCCCAGGCGAGCGGGTCGGTCTTTACCGGAATCCCCAGCAGTTCGCTGGCCGGCGTGTAGCCACGCAGGTGGCAAGCGCCCCGGTTGGAGGTGGCATAGGCGATGCCCATACCTTGGATACCACGCGGATCATAGGCCGGTATCGCCTGTCCTTTGACCGTCATAGAGATATTGGGATCACCGAAGGCGGCAGCAGCGCGAGCGGTCCCCTCGGCCAGGTGGACGCCGATACCCTCGCGGTTAGCCATCTTGTGAATGAGATCGGCCATCGCCGCAGCATCGCCCCAGGCAATCTTTTCCGAGATCAATCCGCGTTCACTCGCCTCCATCGTCATCGAGATGATATTGCCAACCTCGATCGCATCCATCCCGTAGTCATTGCAGAGATTGATCAGATAGGCGATTGAGTCGCGGTCACCATTGCCGCAGTTAGCGCCGAGCGACCAGGCCGGCTCATACTCGTAGCTCTCCATCTTGACTGCAAAGGAGCCCGACTTGACTTCGACCTCCTTCTTGCAGGCGACGGGACAGGCGTGGCAAGTGGGGTCCCCGACCAGGATGTTTTCCTTGACCGCCTCGCCGCTGACGTTTTCCGCCTGGTCAAAGGTTGTGGTCTGTGAGTTGCGGGTGCCAAGTCCGCCAATCGTGTTGACGATGTTCATCAGAACGTTGGTGCCGTAAACGGATAGGCCCCCCTTGCGCGGCCCGGTCACGCCACTTTCGTTGATTAGCTTGGAGGCACGCGCATCTGCTATGCGCCAGGCGGCGGCATCGGCCGGCTTAGGCTGGGCGCGCCGATCGCCACGAATTACAATTGCCTTGAGATTCTTACTGCCGGCGACCGCGCCGGTCCCTCCCCGGCCGGCGGCGCGGTCGTTTTCGTTAATTAAGCTAGCTGAACGCATAAGATTTTCGCCGGCTTGGCCGATGGCCATTACCGCGACTTCCGCGCCGTGGCGCGCCTGCAACGTTTTGATCGTCTCGTGGGTTGCCTTACCCCACAGGTCAGTAGCGTCGTGCAACGTAACCTGTTTGTCTTCGACATAGGCGTAGACAGGTCTGGAACTCCGGCCCTTGAAGACCAGGCCGTCGAATCCGGCCCACTTCAGTTTGGCCGCCGTCCAACCGCCCATATGCGAGTCGGTCACGGTGCCGGTCAGTGGAGACTTTGTGACTACCGCCAACCGTCCGCTCATTTTGGCAGCGGTGCCGGAAAGGGGGCCATTCATTATGCAGAGAATGTTTTCCGGTGAGAACGGATCGACTTGGGGGCCATTGTCCAACACATACTTAACCCCTAGGCCGCGAGCGCCTATGAACTTTAGCGCATCTTCTTCTTTGATCTCTTCGTATCGGACCGTACGATTGGTCAGGTCAACTCTTGCTACTCGGTTTGTATATCCCCCCAGGTTCATTGCAACCTCCTGTAACTTAGCGTATGGTCAAGTGACTCTCCGTGTTCCGCTCTGGAAAGCTCATAAATCTGACGTTGCCACCTCCTTGTCCTTCGAGACGGTAGCTTTTGAGGCGCTGCTTGTCGGTAACGCGAATCTTACCCTTGTAAAGCCCTCGAATTGCCGCGACGCCTATAGAAAGGGTTGCCTCGTATTCGTCAGGGCCGATGGCGTGTAGCTCTTGATTGCCGGGCAGGTAATAGGCTAGCGCGTCCGGGTCGAGTAAGGTATCCCAGACTTGCTCTAATGGCGCGGTAAGCGCGTACTGGCCTTGAAGCTGCATCGCGCTGCTATCCTCCCCAGCCGATCGTGTCGGGTTGTGTGACGGTACGGGATACACCAGCGGTGGTGATGGAGCGGATTATACCAGCGGGCCGGACAGTCGTCAATTTGACGAATTGCGGTAAGTGTTCAGATTTAGGGGGATCAGTTTTGCAGGCGCACGCGCATCAATCTAAGCTCATATCGTGTCCGGCGACATCCGATTGGTGAAAACTGCAACGGGTTGCAAGGGCGAAGCCCTGGCCGGGGGATGTGGGGGTGTCCCCCACGGGTGAAGTTCCCCCTTCTCCTGCGAGTGCATGGACCGAGGACATGGTAAACACATGTTCGGGGACATGGTATACAGGTCAAGATCAATGATTCGATCATTTGAAACGAAGAAAAGGGAACAGTGGAAGTTAATCCAGCCGTTCCCTTCCCTTCTGGGCCGCTCCCGTTATAAGCCGAAAATACCAAGGGCAACGAACTGTTGGACAGGTGTTGGACTGACGCTATCCTCATCGGGGTGTCCTCAGATCAATCTGGCCTATATTTTGATAGCAGAAATAGACTTCGAAAAGCCCTTGCTAGCGCCACGCTTGACAAAACACCATTTAGACGATATACTTAGTCAATAATAGACCTCGTGGCGTGACGGGTGAGGCTATATATTCAGCGGCCAACAAGCGCCGCTATGTCTGGGGAGGCCGATTTGCAAGAGGATCGCACAACTACCGGAATCAAGCGTGTTGCGCAAGGCCGAAATCCGGCGCTTGCTGTAGCCTTCTTAGGGCTATTGCTGGTGCAGGGCTGGCATGAGGTAGAGCATGTCGTCCAGGTGCTACAACGCTTTGTCTTTAGTATACCTACCGGCAGCGGGGTGCTTGGCCAGACATTCGACGTTGAACCGTTGCATCTGGCTTACAACCTTGCTTTCTTTTGTCTGATTCTGCTGGTATACCGGCTGAGTGGCACTCTCCGCCCTGGCCTGTGGCAGCGAGGGATGATCGCCTGGTGGTTGCTCACCATTGTTGTAGCGTTCCAGGGATACCACGTCGTCGAGCACTTGTTCAAGGTCGCGCAGTTTATCAACACCGGCAAAAATGGCACGCCAGGGATCCTAGGCAACTTCTTTAACCTGGTCTGGTTGCACTTCACCTTTAATACTGTGGAATACTTGCTGTTAGTAGCCGCCTTTTGGCTAGGAGGCTTTTACCGTCATTTTGGGACCGACCTACGAGCAGCCTGGCAACAGCTGAGTGGACAGCGCTCCTATGGTCCTCCAGCGACGGGCAAACCAACGTTATGACACTGGTCACAAGGTGGCCCAGTGGCGTCGTGCAGACAATCGCCCAGCCCTCAATCAACCAGAGAATCGCC
>JBCLEL010000220.1:0-4262 GCA_038913435.1 Chloroflexota bacterium | reverse complement strand
GCTAGTATGCGGCATTGGTCGGACAGTTCAGCGCCGTCGCGCCAGGGCCGCTGACCGCAATAGCAGGTTTTACCGACCTTGCTGTTCGCCATTAGCTCGGCGAAGTCACCTGGAGTCAGACCTTTAACCGGCTTCAGAGCGTACTTGCCATCGTGATGCAGCCGATTCCGGCAAGATAGCAGCACCATCCCGCCGGGTTTCAGGTGGCTCAAGATGCGGGCTGCTATCGCCGGACGGTCCTGGGCCGGCGCGTATTCCAGCAGGGTCGGCGCGAGCACTAAGTCGAAGCGCCGGCCCGGCAACTCGACCAGCGCGCCGCCGGCGAAAATCCATTCAAGGCCGGTCGCCGGATAGGCGCGGGCGGCGTGCTCTAGCAATGGCTGATCGAAATCAACGGCGACGCAGGACTTCGACGCCGCAGCTACCAGCTTTGCGCCGTAGCCGGCGCCACAGGCCAGCGCCAGCGTGTCCTTGCCGGCCGCTAACTCACGCGCAAGTTGATAGAACCGCACGTCAGCTACATATCGCTCGGTGGAGCTTATGCCAGGCACAACCACGCGGGCGTTTTCAGCCGGCATCGGATGCCCACCATCCAAATTGACAAAGACGCCGTTCAACGTGGCGGGTGGCCGCTCGCGTTGTGTCCACCGCGAGACCTCGGCTATGCTATTTAGTAGCAAATTGGTCAGTTGGCTCGGCAAAGACTGAAAATAGGTTGGCAATCTGACACGATCAGGCGTCGCGTGGCGGACCGGCGCATTGAACCCCTGCCACACCTGGAGGCGTTGTCCATCAGGCGAGCGGGCGATAATGTCCACTTCGTAATGGTTCTGGCCGGCAAACTCCAAGCGCATACCGACCACCTTCGCTTCGCCAAGCTGGAGGAAAGACACGACATCGGCCGGCTGGCAGGGATAGCTGTCTTCTATTCGACCTGCCAGGCCAGCTATGGCCGAAACTAAAGTCGGGCTGGCGGATCCAGGTGTGAAACGCGAGGCAGTCTTGGTTGCTTCAACCCGCATATTTTCGTTATAGCTTTGGCCTGGGAATGAGCTGACGGCTTGGCCGCGTTGAACGTCGCCGAAGCCGACCATCTCTAGCTGCTCCTTCAGCCGGTCGAAGGTCTGCGGACTCTTGTGAAACTGTCCCTCGTCCTGTTGGCCGCCGAACAGGAGAACGTGCCAGAAAACCCATTTCTGTCCGTCGCGGTCTTCCAGAAACAGGCGCACGGACTGCTCGAAGTCCGGCGTCTCGATGACGAGCCAGCCCCCCGGACGAAGCGCCCGATGCCATTCGGCCAGCAAAGTATTAACCTGAGCGTATGGATAATGCTCGATCAGATGGTGAGCCTCGATGCGGTCAACCGAATCGTCGGGGAAGGGCAATACCATCGTGTCCGCCGCCAGGTCAGCCACCGAGACATCGTAGCGATCAACGTTGATGAAGCCGGCCTTATACTGCCGGCCGCAGCCGAGATGCAGATTGATCGGCTGACGGTTCAAGGCTGATGGGTGGGCGCCGACCGGCGCAGCAGACCAGTCCGTGGCGACAATAGCAGCGCGATTATGAAAAAGGCGGTGGTAACCAAGACGACGGTAGCGCCGGAGGCGACGCCGGCGTAGTAGGACAGGTACACCCCCGCCAGCGCGGATGCGGTCCCAAAGGCTGCGCCGAGCAGCATAATGATGTGAAATCGGTTCGACAGTAGGGTAGCCGTCGCGGCCGGAGTGACTAGCATCGCCACTACCAGCACCAGTCCGACCACCTTCATCGCCACGACGGTGGTGATGCCGATTAAGCCTAGCAGCAGGTAGTGCAAAAAGGTGGTTGGCAGTCCGGCGGCGGCTGCCATCTCAGGGTCAAAGGCGTAAAACACCAACTCTTTATAAAACAAGGCTATCAGGCCAAGCGCCACGAACCCCAGTCCTAAGATAACGATGACCTCTTCCAGGCCAACACCCAGGATATTGCCAAACACGAAGGCGAACAGGTCCACCGTGTAGTTTGGCGCGGTGCTAATCAGCACGATGCCGAGGGCGAACATCCCGGAGAACAGGATACCGATGGCGGTATCGAAGCTGACGCCGGCCCGCCGGCTGAGGTAGCCGATGCCGAACGAGGTCAAGACCGCCGCTACTGCCGCCCCTAGAAAGATATTGAAGCCGGCGATGAAAGCGACCGCTACGCCGGCGAACGAGGCGTGGGCCAGCGCGTCGCCGATAAAGGCCAGCCCCTTCAACACAACAAAAGCGCCGATCACCGAGCAGATGATGCCAACCAGTATGGTGGCCAGTAAGCCACGCTGCATGAACCCGTAGGCCAAAGGGCCGGTTATCAAGCTGAGCGCCGCATCAAGTAGCATCACTTGAAGTGGCCGGTGTCTATCACGAAGGTGCCTTGCTCGGCGCTAAGGACCAGCATGTGCCGGTCAAACGTCCGGCTGAGAATATCCTGAGTGAGAACTTCGTGTGGCGGGCCGAGGGCGATGACGCTCTTGTTTAGACAGATGACCTGAGCAAAATGATCGGCGACGCAGGAGAGATCGTGGGTGGTGACTAGCGCCGTCTTGCCTTCGGCGGTCAGCTTTTTCAATATGTTGAACACATCGTGCTGGGACAAGGCGTCAACGCCGCTCAACGGCTCGTCCAGCAGTAGGACCTCCGGCTCCTGGGCCAGCGCCCGCGCCAGAAACACACGCTGCTGCTGGCCGCCGGACAGCTCGCCGATCTGCCGGTCTGCGAAGCTTGCCATGCCGACCTGCCCTAGCGACTCCATCACGATGCGGCGGTCGTCACCGCTCGGCCGGCGAAACAGTCCCAGCCGGCCATAGCGCCCCATCATGACCACATCGCGGACCTGGACCGGGAAATTCCAGTCTACGCTCTCCTGTTGAGGAACGTAGCCTATGCGCCCACGAATCTCGTCCGGGCTTTGCCCTTGAACCTCAACGGCGCCGCGCCAGGGTCTCAATAGACCAAGAATCACTTTGAGTAACGTCGTCTTGCCGCAGCCGTTAGGACCTATAATCCCGATCAGCGAGCCGGATTCAACCTGGAAGGTGACCCCCTCAAGCACGGCCCGCGAGCCATAGCCGGCCCACACGCCTTCTACCGCAATTGCTGGACTGAACTGGCGACCGGCCGTCTGGCTCTGCCCTGCTACTGTCGAGGCCATTTATCTCAACCCCTTTACGACCTGCTCAGTATTGAACCGCATCATGGCGGTATAGGTTGGCGCTCGCTGGTCTAGCGAGTCACTGTATAGCTCGCCAACCCTGACGCCGGCCTCTTTGGCGATGGTCTCTAACACTCTGTTTTCGGCGCTCAGTTGCGGCTCGCGGTACACCATTTTTACCTTCAGCTTCTTCAGCCTGGTCACCAGCTCGGCGACCTCGCCGGCGCTCGGCTCCCGGCCCGGGCTTTTCACCACAAAGCCCGTCTGCTCCAAGTCGTATCGGCGGGCAAAATACCCGAACGACTGGTGGGTGGTGACCAGCTTACGGTTCTCCTTGGGTACGGTCGCAATCTGCTCACCGATCCAGCGGTCAAGCTCTCTGATCTCAGAGATGTAGGTCGCAGCATTCTTCTCATAGACGCTTCGGCCGTCTGGGTCAATTCGGCTGAGGCCGTCACGAATCTTTTCGACGTAGATGATAGCAAGTTGTGGATCGAGCCACAGGTGCGGGTCGCCTTGCAATGTTGCCTCGTCCCCACCATGCTCGTCTTTATCGTCATCACCATGCTCGTCTTTATCGTCATCGCCCTGCTCGTCTTTATCGTCATCGCCCTGCTCGTCTTCATAGCCAGCGACCATAAGGGGATCAATTCCATCGGTCAGGACAAGATTGAGAGCGTCATTTCTGAGGTTAGTCTCGATCAGCTTGCGTACAACCTCATCCAGCCCTAAGCCATTTTGGAATACAAGCCGAGCGCGGGTGACATTGACAGCATCCTGTGGCTTGGGTTGGAAGGTGTGAGGGTCAGAGCCGGGTGGGATCAGCGATACAACCTCCGCCCGCTCGCCACCAACGTTTCTCGCCAGGTCGGCGATAACCGACGTGCTCGCGACAACAAATAGCTTTGGCTGGGCGACTTTCGACGAGTCGGTGGGTGACAATCGCGAGGCCGGCGCCTGGCCCCCGCATCCTATCAGAAGCAAAGAGCAGAGCGCGAATCCCAAGAGCGATGACCAATTGACGGGCATGAAGACCTCTATTACCAATAGTGAGGTAAAGTCTCAATGATTCCGCTAATGATACTCAA
>JBCLEL010000219.1:0-4265 GCA_038913435.1 Chloroflexota bacterium | reverse complement strand
TACGAGCCGTCCTGGTTCAGGATCGAGTAGAAGCGCATAGGCTCATCCGGCTCGTACCAGGGCGCCATGCTAAAGTCCAGGTTAAAAACCAGCATCACACCCATCCAGGGCCAGTTGCGGCGGGCATAATCGTAGGCGGCGACCAGATACTCGGCCTGTCGCGCTTGGGACTGGACCTGCCATTGCCGGCCTGACCACGATGGCTCCAACAAATACTCAGGGTGACCGAACTCGCTCGGATCGAGCAACCAGCCAAACTCAGTCGCCCAGATCGGCCTGTCGTCACCAAACTCCAGCATCACTGCCCGCTGCTCCTCCGGCCGGCGAAAGTCGGTGACGCCGTTGGAGTTCTCCACCTCCGGCGCCGTGCCGAACCCGTAAGGATGCGATCCGAGCGCATCAAGATAACCTTTCGCGCCGGCCTGGTACATTCGTCGAATAAACTCCGCGTCATTCAAAGAGGTCACCCCACCATCGCCGCCGGTCGTCGCCAAGCCGGCGCTAATCACCAGAACGCTTGGGTCGGCCGCCTTTATCGCCGGATAGACCGCTTTCAACATCTGGGCATATTGTTCAGGGTTAGGCGACTGATTGCCCCATTCGTAGCTCAGATTTGGCTCGTTGTATATCTCATAGGCCGCCACCCGTCCACGCAGGTAGCCAGCCAACGCCCCCATGAATTGGGCAAAGTCGGTCATGTCTCTTGGCGGACGGTTCCCACTGCCGGACGCCGCCCAGGCCGGGGGCGTGTCAACGCGCAGCACTAGCAAGAGGCCGGCCTGCTCGGCCGCAGTCGCTATGCTATTCGCATTGTTGGCGTTTGGCGCAGTCACCCATTGGTATTGTCCTTTAACTGGTTCCGATGAAGCCCAGGATAGATACGCCTTGACGTACCTGAAGCCGGCTGCGTTGACGCCTGGCATCTGACTCAGGAGAGCGACGTTCATTCCATAGCCAAGCTGGTAGGGGTTGATTGCTGTTGGGGTAGGAGTAGGGGTGATAGTTGGGGTGGGTGTAGGCGTGATAGTAGGGGTAGGGGGCGCCTTCGCAATGACGGGCAGAAACACGCGATAGACCACGTGATCGGTTGCAGGCTGGCCGGCTTGCGCGGTATTTAAGACCACCAACACTATTGCCAACCCAGCCAAAACAAGAACCCAGAGCGAGAACCGCAAGAAGCCCTCAAAGCACGGCTGTATGTCCGAAGTTTACTCGATCATACAGCTTTATGCCAGTATTATGAGGGCGCGCCCGCGATGCTACAGTTGGATTCCTCGGTGGAGGCCGCGCGTTTGCTTTAGCTGCTCGGCGTGGAACTGGGCATTGCGGATGGCAATAGCGTCCTGTCCAGCGAGGATGGTGGCGAACTCACGGTCTACGGCCAGAACAGCTTGAGATCTAGCGGGCCCTCACATATTTTTCGGTTACCCAGCCCGATTTGCCTGCGCTAGTTCCACCGGCGCTCTTCACCTTATACCATTCGGCGCCATCAACGGTCTGGGTTTCTATGACCTCGACCTCTGACTCAACGCACCCATCAAACGATCCAACAATCTGCCCGCTCGGCCCCGGCCGGTCAACGAAAGTGACTGTTTTGGTCGCGCACTGTCCGCCTTCGATTCCAGTGACGACGACAATCTCCCTTGATGATCCGCCTGACGAACCTCCACACGAGACAACGATTAACAACGTCGCTAGAAAAAAAGAGACTACTCGAAACATCAGGGCGTCTCCTGGCACACCTCACCCTTTGGGTCAATTATACTTTAGCAGATTTGCGCTGGCTGGTGAACGGCCACAAATGCTATGTGTGGATGAGCGGCGTAGTCAAAAAATTGGTGGAGCAAAGACTGATGAGCACTGCGTATTCTGGTGAAGACGCTACCCATCCTTTTGACGTTGAAGGGCACGCTCGTGACCTAGAATCAAAGGGCTATACGATAATCCCGAACGCTATCTCCGCTGGCCAGGTTCGTGACGCAATCGCCGCGATGGAAGAGATCTATCAGCGTGAACGTCCGATTGCCGAGCGTCTTGGCGAGCAGTCCTCCAACCAAAAGGTCGCGCGCCACAATCTGGCAAAGCACCCATTCTTCGAAAGTTTCTTTCTAAATCCGCCAGTTGTCGCGGTATGTCGCCGCATATTAGGTGACGACGTGACGCTCTACGATACGACCGCGCGCTCAATCATGCCGAGCAGTGGCCGTGAGGAGCGCCACGGCTTTCAAGTGCACGTTGACCGTGAACTGTTCACCGTTCTGCCCTTCAAGGGCGGCGCTCACCTCTCGGTCGCGATCAACGTCATCTGGACGCTGGTTGATTTCACTGCCGAAAACGGCGCGACTGCCATCTGGCCGCGCACTCATCGGTCGCTTGAAGTGCCGGACCCGGCCGGAACCTATCCTGGCTATATACAGGCGGTCACGCCGGCCGGTTCAGCGGTGATGTGGGACGCAGCGACCTGGCATGCGACCGGCATCAATCGTAGCGACCACATCCGGCATTCAGCTATCGGCTTCTTCCAGCGAAGCTGGGTCAAAGGAATGATTAATAACGAACACGTCATACCACCACAGGTGCGCGCTCGCCTATCTCCGGAGATGCGCAAGCTGCTTGGTCTTGATCTGTCGCTACCCGACTATTCCACCGTTCGCAAGCTCTCCCGCGAGCAGATAGACCGGCTGTCGTCCTGGGAAAAAGAGGTGATTGGCATAGGAATCTATTAAGCTCGCGGCAACGTCAACTATCGAAAGACAGGTTTGTCCCTAATTGTTCAGATTCGAGAGGTTTCGTCCCCCTCACTGCCAGCATTGGGTGTGGCCGACCTCATCCCCCTGACCCCCTTCTCCTCGCAGGAGAAAGGGGAACTTCACTCGTGGGGGACACCCCCACATCCCCCGGCCAGGGCTTCGCCCTTGCAACCCGTTGCAGTTTTCACCAATAAGATGTCGCCGGACAGGATATGAGCTTAGATTGATGCGCATGCGCTTGCAAAACTGATCCCCTTAAATCTGAACACTTACACCTTCCAATAGACTTCTAAAACTTGGCCGGCAGCGCCTTCAGAGCTCGGAAGGCCAGATTCTCGTGCCACTCAATGGAATCGGTCGCCAGTTGCAGTCCTGGTAAACGTTTTAGCAGCGTGCTAATCGCGATCTGTCCTTCCATACGAGCCAGCGGTGCGCCTAGACAGAAATGGATGCCATAGCCAAACGAAACGTGCCTGTTATCCACCCTGGTGATGTCAAACCGGTGCGGGTCAGGGAACTGGGCCGGATCGTGGTTTGCCGCGCCCAATAGTTGGACGATCAGTTGCCCCTCTCGGATCCTCTTGCCGCCAATCGTGAGGTCTTCAGTAGCGATGCGCCAATTGCGCTGGATGGATACATCGTAACGCAGCATCTCTTCAAATGCGCTAGCGACCAGCGACGGGTCATCTCGCAGTTTCTGGAGTTGGTTCGGGTTTCGCAGCAGGGCCAATACGCCGTTACCGATCTGATTTGTCGTCGTCTCGTGGCCGGCGATGAGCAGAGAAACGCAGGTAGCGAGCAGTTCGTCCTTGGTGAGCGCGTCGCCGTGCTCCTCGGCCTGCACCAGGCGGGTGATGAGGTCATCAGTTGGGCGTAGGCGGCGTTCCTCGATCAAGCGATAGCAATAATCCTGGAGATCGAGCAAACTCTGTTGGGCACGCCTGGTGGTGTCGAGACGGGCAAGGCCAGTCCCCAGAAACGCTACTACATCATCTGACCACGCTTTGAACCGATCGCGATCCTGAGACGGCACGCCGAGCAGTTCGGCGATGACGGTTGCGGGCAGCGGATAAGCTAAGTCGTGGATGAGGTCCATCTGGCCGGCGTCTTGAACTTTGTCCAGCAGATCGTTGACAATTGCTTGGATGCGCGGGCGCAAGCCCTCAACCACTCGCGGTGTGAACGCTTTACTTATCAGCGCCCGCAGTCGCGTATGGTCGGGCGGGTCGCTGAAGCCTAACCAGGTGGCGATGTGGGTGGCAATCGGGCGGGTCTCCTCCCAGACTTCCTCCGGCAGGGCGTCAAGGTAAACCGCAATCCTGCGGTTCGAGAGGCGTGGATCACGCATAGTCGAGACCACGTCGGCATAGCGGGTGAGGACCCAGCTACCCCAGAGGTTGCTCCAGTGGACCGGGTCTTCTGAGCGCAGGCGATCATAAAAGGGATACGGATCGGCTAGGAAGGCTGGACTAAGGGGGAAATATGGGTCGGATGCCTCGGTTGCCTTTTGTAGCA
>JBCLEL010000218.1:0-4272 GCA_038913435.1 Chloroflexota bacterium | reverse complement strand
CCAGCATCTTCAGGAAAGCCGGCGTCCCATTTGAAGTCAAAGAGCTACCACTGCCGGACGTTGAACCGGATGCGATACTCATTCGCATAACGATGGCGAATATCTGTGGGTCAGACTTGCACGTCTGGCGCGGCGAGATGCAACCTGCCGTCGCCTCCGGCCCGGAAGGATACGTCGCCGGCCACGAAGGCGCCGGCCGGGTAGCCAAGCTGGGCCACAATATCAAGACCGATTCGCTCGGCCGGCCGTTGAAGGAGGGGGACCGGGTCGTCTTCACCTACTTTTTCCCTTGCGGGCGCTGCTACGCTTGCCTTGATGACAGACCCAATGCTTGCCCAACACGGTATAGCCGCTTTGGCCCTCGCTCGGCGGCAATCCCACCCTACTTTACCGGCACGTTCGCTCAGTATTACTACTTGCGTCCGGGGCACTACGTCTTTAAGGCGCCGGACGAGCTAAGCGACGAGCTGCTCGCTCCGGTCAACTGCGCTCTCTGCCAGGTCATCCAGGGGCTACAACAGGCCGGTTTCCGTTTTGGCGACACGGTAGTGTTGCAGGGCGCCGGCGGACTTGGCCTCTACGCCGCCGCGGTTGCTAAGGATATGGGCGCTGGCCTGGTCATTTCCGTTGACCGGCTGGCTCCGCGTCTAGAACTAGCCAAGAAGTTCGGCGCTGACGCAGTTATCAACGCCGCTGAGTATAGCAAGGCGGAGGATCGGATTGCCAAAGTGATGGAGTTGACCGAAGGGGTCGGCGCTCACGTTGCGATGGACCTGGTTGGAGTGCCGGCCGTCATCCCTGAGGGGCTGGAGATGCTCAGACAAGGTGGAACTTACGTCGAGATCGGTAGCATCTGGTCGGCCAAGATAGAAGTTGATCCATCAAAGCTCGTCTTTGGCAACCGCCGGATTGTCGCCATGAGCCACTACCATCCACGAGTGTTGCCACAGGCGATCAGCTTTCTGCTCAGGAACAGGACTCGATTCCCGTTCGACCAGATGCTTTCCCACCAGTTTCCATTGGCGAAAGTCAACGAGGCATTTGAGACAGCCGAGTGGGCGCGCACCTCCGGCGATCCTACTAAGGTTATCCGGGCGTCGCTGGTGCCATAGCAAAAAATCCGCAGATGACGCGGATTTCGTCGAAACAAGTGACCCAGAATCCGCAGATTACGCAGATTTCGCAGATGGATGATAAGAAAGACCCTAGAACCTATGCCATCATTGGCGCGGCGATGGAGGTGCATCGCCAACTGGGTTGTGGGTTTCTGGAAGCCGTGTACCAAGAAGCGATGGCGTTGGAGTTGGCTGAGCGCGGCGTGCCGCACCGGCGCGAGGCGGAATTGGCGGTGTTATACAAAAGGGCAGCGGCTCGACACCGTTTACAAGGCCGATTTCGTTTGCTTCGACGGCGTGATCGTAGAACTCAAGGCGCTAGCGAAATTAAGCGGCGTTGAAGGGGCTCAAATCATCAACTATCTGAAGGCGAGCGGTCATGAAGTCGGTCTGCTCATCAACTTTGGATCCCCGTCGCTTGAATATAAGCGTTTCATCGTTTCTAAATCTGCGTCATCTGCGAAATCTGCGGATCACGGGCAGGACGATGCGGATTCCTGAGATTGACACTATCGCCGTAATCGGTGCTGGCCTGATGGGTTGGCAGATCGCGCTGATGTGCGCGAAGGCCGGCTATAATATCCGCTCAACCGACGCATCTGTCGAGGTCTTGCGACGATCCGAGCAGAAGCAGCAAGAGGTTCTGAACGAATGGGCTGCGGCCGGCCAACTGAACGAGCCGGCGGAGGCGGTCATGAGTCGGATCAGCCGGCACAACTCGCCGGCCGAAGCGGTCGCCGGCGTCCAGTTCGTCATCGAGACCGTCACCGAGAACCTGAAAATCAAGCGTCAGGTGTTAAGCGAGTTGGACCGGCTATGTCCACCGTCGGTAGTGTTGGCAACCAACAGCTCTTCGATCCGCAGCTCGCGGCTAGCTGATGCCCTGAAGTATCCCGAGCGGTTGCTCAACTTTCATTTTCTGAACCACCCCTGGCTCCGGCCCTACGTTGAGACGATGACCTGCGGCCAGACGAAACAGGAGTATCTGGAACTGGCCCGCCGGCTGGGCAAGAGTCTCGGCCTCGCCTCTGTTATTATAAGTGGCGAGGTGCAAGGCTTCATCCACAATCGGCTCTGGCGAGCGGCCAAGAAGGAGGCGATGTACCTGGCTGACCAGGGTTACGCTTCAATCGAGGACATTGATCGAGCGTTTATGATTGGTCTGCGTGCCGAGAAAGGGGTATTCCAGATGATGGACCGGGCTGGCCTTGACGTGCAGTTGGCCGTCGAGCAACAGTGGTACGCCGAGTCCGGCGACGAGAGCGACCGCCCGCGTAAGATACTGTTGGAAAAGGTTGAGCGCGGCGACCTGGGGATCAAGACCGGACGCGGTTTTTACACCTATCCAAACCCATCCTACGAAAAGCCAGGCTGGTTGCTCGGATCGGAAGATGACCAGTCCGATCTTTGATTAGGCTGAATCCCCAATAACACTCTTTGCACGATGTAGATGAGACGAAACATGGTGGTATAAGGCTGACAGGGAGCCTCACCCCCGTCCCCTCTCCAACCGCGTTGGAGAGGGGACGGGGGTGAGGCCAACTGACATAGCCAATTCATAAGGTGTCATCATTTTCGTGAAATCGTATAACTACTAGGAGGAGATCGCAAACAGCATGGCCAACAAAGTAAAAGAGGCATGTCATTCCGGCCAACCCACGATAGGCACGTTCATCGCCTTCAATAGCCCAGCCTCGGCCGAGGCGCTATCGTACTGCGGCTTCGACTGGCTACTGGTTGATATGGAACACAACGCTATTGATCTCGGCACGCTACAAGGGATTCTTCAGGCAATTGCCGCCAGCGGTGTCCGAGTTCTAGCCCGCGTCCCTTCCCACGACCACGTGTTTATCAAGCGAGTGCTGGACATTGGCGTGCACGGAATCCTCGCCCCAATGGTAAGCAACCGCAAGGAAGCGGAGGCGATTGTCGCGGCGACGCGCTATCCGCCGAAAGGCGTTCGTGGTCATGGTCCGATCCGCGCCTCCAATTGGGGAATCAGCTACCAGAGATATGTTGACACCTTCGAAGACGAGGTAATTGTCTGGCTGATGGTGGAGACGGCCGAAGGCGTCAATAATCTGGATGAGATAGCATCAACGTCCGGTGTTGACGGGCTATTTCTAGGGCCATCCGATCTGGCGCTATCAATGGGGCTAAAGCCGGGCATGGGAACCCGAGACGAAGTCAAGCAGGCTATTGATAAGATGCTGGCCGCTTGCAAGCGGCACAAGATCGGCGCCGGACACAACTGCATGTCGGTCGAGGAATCGCACGACTGGCGGAAGCGAGGCGGGAACATAATCGGCTATATGACCGACTCGATCATGCTCACCGGCGCGGCCCAGGCCGGCGTCGCCGGGATCAAAGGAATGCAGCAGTGACCTCAAACAACCTCTTGCTTGTCTATAAGCTCCTTCGATTGGGTGGACTAGAGCGTCGTTGAGGTCTGGTTTATGAAGCAAGGACTAAGCGCCCCCTATCGTGACGCCGCTGAGGAGTTCACCCGCAGGGTCAGATCGGCCCTCAACGAGCGAGTGAACGCTATCGTCCTATAAGGTTCGGTGGCCCGTAAAAGGGCGACTAGGGAAAGCGACATTGATTTGTTCGTCGTCAGCGCTGAGCCACTGGCACGGGAGATAGTCCTGGAGGTAGCCTATGAGGTCATGGAAGGCTTGCGCTTTGAGACTTTCATTAATGTAACGTGCTTGAGCCAGCACAAGTTTCAGAAACTCGCCCGGATGGGCAGCCCCTTGATCTCCAACGTCCTGGAAGAAGGCGCAGTACTGTATGACGACGGAACCTTCGCAAGCGTATGTCTGGGGATACATGCAAGCGGCTGACTAGGCGCTACAAGAATCCAGAGCTCTCTTAGAACGCAACTTGGTCAAAGGCACAGTAAACCGAGCTTACTATGCTATGTTCTACGCAGCTTCCGCCGCGCTGGTCTCAGCGCAGGTCAAGCTGCCGAAAAGACACCAAGCGGTTATCTCGCTCCTCTACCACCATTTCGTCGAAACAGGTAAATTGCAGCGCGAGTTTCATCGAGACCTTGTAGGAACGTTTCAGCTAAGGCAGCAAGGTGATTACGAAATCCATACCCGTTTCGGCGAAGCCGAGGTGAGAAAGACCGTAGAGAAAGCGGAAGCGTTTGTGG
>JBCLEL010000217.1:0-4277 GCA_038913435.1 Chloroflexota bacterium | reverse complement strand
ATACGAACGAGCAAAGGGTGACCTTGGAGGATACATGCCTAGCATAGGTCCTTTGGAACTGATTATTATCTTAGTGCTGGTGGTCATCATATTTGGCGTTGGTAAACTGCCAGATCTGGGTAGCGCTCTTGGCAAGGGGCTCCGGGAGTTCCGAAAAACCACCCGGGAGCTGGACGAGATCAAAAGCGAGCTTGATGTCACCAAAGACCTCAAGGAATCACTCAACATGGGCGATCCCGTTAAGCCTGAATCCTCTCGGAAAACCCAGAAGTCGTAGGGCACAACGGCCTTACAGCTTTCACTTTAGAGTCTGCGATAGCAAATCCGCCGGAATCATCTCAATGTATCTATTGCTATGGCCGTGGCATATAGATTGCGTCCAACTGCTAAATATTGGTAAAACAATACATTTGCTGTGCTAGGCCAGGTGTATAATGTATTCGTTAACTGGCGTAGGCAGGCTGCCCGCAGTAGGTACGCTGACCACCGGGCATGGTAAGACGCTCCCAGCCACATGCGCTCTGACGACTCGGCCGGATATAACGAGGGAGGCACTTTTGATCTGGCGGATTCTCCGGCGACTAATTGCTATCCTTGTCCGTACATTATTTACCAATCGTATTCTGACTATAGTTGCCGTAATAATTATCCTTTTTGTCGCTGGCGTAGTTGCCAGTGGTACACTGCAAGGAGGGAGCACCGGTCTCAATAGCCAATTCCCGTCTGCGAATCCGGTGTTGAGGTTTGTGCAGCCTGTTACAAGCGAACCACCGGCGCCGGCGGTAGATTCCTATCTAAAAGGTATGACCAACTTTGACGCCGAGCTTATGTGGAGCGCATTCAGCTCCGAGTATTTGAAGAACATGCAAAGCCGCGGCGGCACCAAAGAACTTCTGCAGCAAAACCTGAGCGAGGCCAAGCGACGTGGCGCCAAATACGATGAGATTAGCTATATCGGAAGCTACCGATTGAACACCGGCTCAAAATACTTCTTCTACGTCGTAGGCCGCCGTGGCTTTAGCGCAAATGCGCCGGATGCGGTGGAGCAGATTTACTATGTGTTCACTGTAGATTCGCAAGGTACGATAGTGAGCGTGGACTGAACCTCGCGGGCGAGTAACGATGTGACGACGCCTCAACGTTAAGGAGATCAGATGGCTGTAACTGAAACAACAAAAAGCGGCGGCCCAGAGATTGATGAGATAGAACGCACTATTGATAATGTTCTTGTTCGGATCCTAAAGGCGTGGAAAACCATCCTAATTCTCGCCATCTTGGGCGTGGTTTTCTGGGTTGTCATCCGGCCAGCCATTGAAGTCTTTCTGCAAGTCCTCTTGCAGGGCGCCTTTATGTTGTTTCAGATCGCGTTTGCCATCTTCTACATGATCGTTCAATTCGTGGCGCTATTCTGGTTCCTAGGTCGGCCACGAATGTACTGGATCCTACCCGGCGAGACCGGCTTTGGCTTCAAGGACTATAAAGGCAACCCAGAAGTGCTGGAGGTTGCCAGCCGGATCGTCATGCTCTTGCACGGGGCAAAAGAGTTCAAACTAATGGGTGGCGAGGTAACCCGCGGCCTACTTCTGATCGGCCCGCCCGGCACCGGCAAATCCTACCTCGGCCAATGTATCTCGACTGAGGCCGGCGTGCCCTTTGGTTACCTCAGCGCGCCGTCGATCCAGGGCATGTTCATGGGCATGGATGTGATGAGGGTCATGTTCCTGTATAGCAAGGCGCGCGGTCTAGCCCGCAAGTACGGCGCCTGCATCCTCTTCATCGACGAGATCGACGCAATCGGCAGCAGCCGCACGCGGCAGTCTGTGCCAGGAATGGGTGGCGCGCTAGGGGGTATGTTTGGCGGTGGTGGCGCCGGCGCATTAAACCAACTCCTAACCGAAATGGACCCACTGCCCCGTGACGATAGCTTGAAGGCGAAGCTTTTGCGCCGACTGGGCATTAAGACCAAGCCGGCTGACCGGCCGGTCGTGCTGACAATCGGCGCTACCAACATCCCGGAGGTGTTGGACCCAGCCCTATTGAGGCCAGGACGTTTCGACCGCAAGATCCAGATTGATCTGCCGGATTTCGACGGGCGGAAAGAGATCATCGAATATTACCTGAGCAAAGTCGCTCACGAGGAGCTGAATCTGGACAAGTTGGCTTATGACACCATTGGCTATTCGCCAGTGGCGGTCAAGTTCGTCGTCAACGAGGCAGTTATTCAAGCCCACTTCAACGGCCGGACGAAGGTAGCCTATGAGGACTTTACCCGCGCTCGCGAAGCGCACGAGTGGGGTCTACGCCATCCTATCAAGAGCATGACGCTTGAAGACAAGCGGCGGCTAGCTTACCACGAGGCCGGCCACGCCGTGGCGATGTTCAAACTGCTCAGGCACGAGAGGTTGGTCAAGGTAACAATCATCCGCCACGAAGGAGCGCTAGGATTTGCCGCGCCAAAGCCATTGCACGAGACATACACCCGCGACAAACAGGAACTACTCTACTGGATCCAGATCGGCTTGGCCAGTCGAGCAGCGGAAGAACTCTTCCTCAAAACTCAGCTCAGTGGCGTATCGTCCGATTTACAGCATGTTACGCAATTGGCCGCGGCTTGTATCGGTATCTACGGTATGAATGGATCGCTTTACTCCAATCTGGCCTTTGGTGGCGCGCCAGACGCCGCAATGAAGACCGAGATCGATAAGATGCTCAAGGAGCAATACATTAAAGTAAAACAGCTGATGGATGACAATCGAGACTTGGTAATCGGCGTAGCGGAGACTCTTTTGCAAAAGCAGGAGCTCGACGGTGACGAAGTCGCTGCATTGGCAACTGAAATCGAAGCGCGCAAGCTGGACGGCCGGCCAATCCACCAGTTGCCAACTCCGCTCGATGGGCCGGTTAGCACGCTGGTTTTGATGAAAGAGAAGAAGGACGGACGACTCGAAGTCAACCCCGAAGCCCTACCTGAAGGACCGGCGGTGGTCGAATTGGCGCCGGCGCCTGCTGGAAGCCTCAACTATGTCGATCCAACGACTGTACAGCGGCAGGATTGACGCAACGCTAACAGTCAATAGGCTTTGCATAGTAAAAGGCCCTCTCGGCGATGTCGAGGGGGTCTTTTCTTTTCGGAGTCATACAAGCGCTGTCCCCGGCGCTACTCGGCCGGCGGCAGCCGGCGGTACTTGCCACGATAGAACAGCAAGGGCTGTCCCTCTTCTCGATACCAGACATCAATCACCGCGCCTACGTAGATCGAGTGATCGCCGCCTGGGTAAACGTCAGTCAGCCGGCAATCAATATAGCCTATACACCCCTCGATCAGTGGTGATCCAGATTGTCCGACGCGGTAAGGAATGCCCTCCAACTCGTGGGCCGGATCCGGCGCCAATCTTTTGGCGAAGTAGTCCGATAACTGCTGCTGATCTTCCGCCAGGATATTCACCGCGAACGCCTTGGTCGCAGGGATAAACTCGTGGGTGCGGGCGCTGTGATCAACGCAGACCAGCACCAAAGGTGGGTTGAGCGAAAGGGAACAGAAGGCATTGGCGGTCATGCCGTGTGTCTCCTCGCCGATTTTGGTAGTGACGATGGTGACGCCGGTTGCAAAACACCCAAACATTCGGCGTAATTGGACACTATCAATGCTCACTGGTCCTCCCCCACCTATAGCTTGATGTTTTCGTAGGGGCGATTCGCGAATCGCCCCGGCAGCGTGTAGGATAGCCTTTGCAGATGGCTGCTTCTAGTGGGTGTACCGATAGTAACAGTTCAGATTTCGGTGGACGTACTTGCCCCCGGCGTCAGTTTAGTAGGGGCGAATGGCCATTCGCCCTCTTCGGCCCGCGGACAACCCTCACCCTACCCAACATCCCCTATTTAGCTTATCGTCCACTGGGGTATCTGGGAGCGTTCTGCTAAGTCGATTTAGGGCTTATAAAAATCGAGTGGCGCTATTCTTATGTGGCATGGAGCGGGAGACGAGGCTCGAACTCGCGACAACCTGCTTGGAAGGCAGGCACTCTACCAACTGAGTTACTCCCGCACGGTGCCGAAGGGGAGATTTGAACTCCCACGGGCAATTGCCCACTACGCCCTGAACGTAGCGCGTCTGCCGGTTCCGCCACTTCGGCGAGTCAATTTTGGATTTTAGATTGCTGATTTTGGATTGGGAACGTCCAAATCTAAAATCCCGCTTGCTGGTCGGCGAGACCGGACTTCCAACGAAGGTTAGCCTGTCCCCCACCGTTCCAATTTTACCAGATATTCCAGGCGAA
>JBCLEL010000216.1:0-4290 GCA_038913435.1 Chloroflexota bacterium | reverse complement strand
CGGTACAACTGCTGCTCGCCGGCGACCCAGAAATGGTGCGGGTGACGGCACTATCGTTGCAAGTGTCGCTGACGGCGACGACGCTCAGTCTGGTGGTCGGGATGCCGCTGGGCGCGACGTTGGCGCTGAGTCGTTTCCCCGGCCGCAGCTTCGTTGTCAGCCTGGTCAACACCGGCATGGGGATGCCGCCGGTGGTGGTTGGACTGATCGTCGCGATTATGCTGTGGCGCAGCGGCCCTCTCGGCTTTCTGCGGGTCATGTACACTCCAACCGCGATGGTGATAGCCCAGTTCCTCATCGCGACGCCGATTGTGACCGGCATCACCCTGGCCGCCGTCCAACAGATCAATCCGAAACTGCGGCTGCAAATCCTGGCGCTGGGCGCCAATCGGCTGCAATACTTCTGGTTGCTGGTGCGGGAGGCCCGGTTGCCGCTACTGGCGGCGACGATGGCCGGCTTTGGCGCCGTCATCTCCGAGGTTGGCGCCTCGATGATGGTCGGCGGCAACATAATGGGCCACACCCGCGTCTTGACAACCGCGACGGTGATGGAAACGAGCAAGGGCGAGTTTGCGGTTGCCATCGCCCTGAGCGTCATATTGATGCTGATGGTCTATCTGGTGAATCTGGCGCTGACGCTGGTCCAGCAGCGCAGCCGGCCGATGTAGCGAGGGCCGTCTGGAGGCTAACGATTCGTTCCGTGAACGGCCGGCCCATATGAGATTTCATTTCCCCATCACGCCGGATCAAGGAGAGGCGCAGCGATCACCTCTGCAATCGCTGATCGAGATCAGAGGGCTAACGGTGGAACGGGCCGGCCGGCTGCTGCTCGACCTGCCGGCTCTCTCGGTAGGGCGGGGGGAAGTGCTGGCCGTCATCGGCCCCAACGGCGCCGGCAAGTCCACCTTGCTTAGGGTGATCGGTCTGCTGGACAAGCCCACCGCCGGCCAGATGCGCTTCGACGGCCAGCCGGCGCTTGGCCCATCGGTCCATATTGACCCGGTGGGCTACCGGCGCCGGATGGCATTGGTCTTTCAAGAGCCATTGTTGCTTGACACCACCGTCTTTGACAATGTGGCGCTGGGGCTGTGGTTGCGTGGTGGCGTGTCAGCCCAGGAGACCACCCGGCGGGTCGAACACTGGTTGAGTCGGTTTGGCATAACCCAACTAGCGCAACGCCAGGCGCGCACGCTGTCCGGCGGCGAGGCTCAGCGGACGAGCCTAGCGCGCGCCTTTGTCCTGGCGCCGGAGCTTTTGCTGTTGGACGAACCATTCGCCGGCCTTGATCCGCCAGCCCGTTCCATCATTCAGACTGATGTGCGCCAGGCGCTAGCCGAGACCGGCACAACCGCTATCTTGGTCACCCACGACCGCGACGAGGCGCTATTCTTCGGCCATCGCGTCGCCGTGCTGATAGGTGGCCGGCTGCGCCAGATCGGGCCAACCGAGGAGGTGTTCAGCCGGCCGGCCGACGCCGAGGTCGCCGAACTGGTCGGGGTGGAAAATGTCCTGGCCGGCCGGGTTGTCGAAGCGGTAAGCGGCGTGGTGACGATAGCCAGCGGCGACCTGCGATTGGCGGCAGTCAGCGATCTCCCGATTGGGCAACGAGTGCTGGTCTGTGTCCGGCCTGATGACATCACCCTTAGCCAATCGGAGGGGCCAGCTACCAGCGCCCGCAACCAGGTTGCTGGCCTGATTGAATCTATAAGACCGCACGGCGCGGTGGCTCAGGTGAGCATCCAATCTGGGGACAGCCGGCTGGTCGCGCTGGTGACCAGAGCTTCCTTGCAGGAGCTAGAGCTTGAACCGGGCGGGCCGGTCGTCGCCCGGTTCAAGGCGACGGCTATTCACCTGATTGTCCAGCAGCTAGCCGGCCGCCGGCAAGCCACTCCGTAGGGTGGCGACCAACGCCGATTCGCCGGCCGCTGCGCCGATCAGCTCGTCGGCTATCCTGACGCCGGTTGGGGCTTTGGCGTTCAGTAGCTCGTCTGGCACGCCGATCAAGGTCGCCGTCAGCCTTGCCCTGGCAACCTCCGCTTGACCAAGCAGCATGCCGACTTCGTTTGGCTGGTAGCCTACCGCCTGCAACGCCTTGCGAATCTGGTTCTGGTGCTCGCGCTCGTGGGCGGGGAAGCGGTGCAGCCGGAAGCGGGTGTCCACCAGCCAGGCACCCCACTTCGTCGGGGCCACCAGCATGTTATCAGGCAAGCCGGCTAGCGCCTCGTTGACCTGCTCGCGGCTGGTCAACAGCGTGCGGCGCAGGTCAGCGCCCCCACCGTTAACCTCTATTTGTAGCGGCGGAGGGCTGGGATTGACCAGGGGTAATGTTTCGCCCTCTTGATAGCGCTGCACTGAGTACATCGTCTGGTCGGCGTAACGGCGCTCGGTCGCCAGGATGTGTCCGAGGGTCTCGCGGACGGACCATTCCTCGGCGGCCGGCTTTTCGTCCAGCCGGGCGTCCGGCAGGCCGGCCAGCAGCGCCAGCGTGCCGCCGCGAGCCTCCTCCGCCTCGGCCAGCAACAAGTGTGTCTCGGTTGGCCGCCAGCCGGCGGCGTTCAACGCCAGCCGAATGGTGGTCAGGCGCTCGCAGTCCTCGTCGGCCAGCCGGATCAGGTGAAAGCGAACGGCGGCCGGCTCGCCGCGCCAGTTGACCTTGTGGGCGAGCAGGGTCGGATCGAGGCCGGCCAGCGCCGCCAAAGACTGGGCGCGTGTCGCCCAGAGGTCTCGGACTAGACGCCGGACTTGCGATGGGTTGTTAGTTTGGTTATTCATCTGCTGCGTTGTTTACCTCCAATTGCAGAAGCGCGGATGCTTCAAATTCACCGCAGAGACGCAGAGGCGCAGAGATTATAGAGCTTAACTTTCTCTGCGTCTCCGTGCCTCTGCGGTTTTCAGTCAATCCCCAAGGACATCCTCACCGGCCGGCCTCAATCGCCGGCGCCATCTCGGCCACCGCCATGGTCAGGGCCGGCAAGGCTCGTTTGAACGCTTCGACGACGGTTGGATCAAACTGAGTCCCGGCGTTTTCTATGATGATCTGGATGGCTCGCTCCATCGGTATTGGGTCCTTGTAATAGCGCCGGCTGGTCAGGGCGTCAAACACATCCGCCACCGCGATGATCCGCGAGCCGAAGACTATTTCGTCGCCTCTCAGACCCCAGGGCGCGCCGCGACCGTCAGGGCGCTCGTGGTGCTGTGCGGCAATAGGCGGTATTTCCCGCATGCCACGTGGAAAGCGGATACGGTCGAGGATCTCCTTGGTGTAGCGGGCGTGTTGGCGCATCACGGCATATTCCTCGTCGGTCAGCTTGCCCGGCTTGGTGAGAATGGCGTCAGGAATCCCGATTTTGCCGTAATCATGCAGCAGAGAGGCGAGCCGGATAATCTCGATTTCCGATGGCGACAAGTCCAGTTCGGTAGCGAGTATGACGGCATAGCGAGTGACGCGGCCGGTGTGGCCGGAGGTCTGCCGGTCTTTGGCGTCAATGGTAGCGGCCATCGTCTCCACAAAACTGTAGAAGAAGCGGCGCTGTTCCTCATACAGTTGGGCATTCTCAACCGCGATTGCGGCTGAAGCGGACAGCGACGACAAAAGCTCTTCGTCTTCCACACCGAACGCGAAGCCGCCCCGCTTGTTCATCACCTGAAACACGCCAATGATCTCGCCCTGGTGGTTCAGCATTGGCATCACCAGCATCGAACCCGTGTGCCAGCCGGTCGCTCGGTCAACGTCGCGGTTAAAGCGGGGGTCTTGGTAGGCGTCTGGCAGGTTTAACGCCTCGCCGGTGCGGGCGACGTGGGCCGCCAGACCAGGCCCGTCAAGGCCGAGGCGAATCTCCGTCAGTTCGCTGAGTTGCGCCACCTGGGACCAAAGTTCGCGGGCATCTCGGTCAACGATGAACACGGTGCTGCGTTCGGCCTCCAAAAGAGCACTGGTCTTAGTGACAATCAGCTGGAGCAGTTCGTCCAGCCGGATCTGGGCCGCTAGGGCGCGGGTAATCACCAGGAGCGCCGAAAACTTTTCGGCGCCTAGCGTTGCCTGCGTTTCGCCAAGTGTCATCAAGCAGTCCTTGTACAGAATGCGGATGGGCGGCAGTAATTCTGCGAAAGGTATGTAACGATTCTAGGTCTGGCTGGCGGGCGGTGTCAACGCGCAAATTTTGCCGGCGGTTCACCGGTGGTGTTCATTACGCGGGTAAAGGGCAGACACCGAGGTCTGCCCCTACTTGACTTGACAAAACAAACGGTGTTGGCCCTGCGCTGTTAGTAGAAACGAGAATAATCGGTCGC
>JBCLEL010000215.1:0-4356 GCA_038913435.1 Chloroflexota bacterium | reverse complement strand
TCTCCTGCGAGGAGAAGGGGGCCAGGGGGATGAGGTCGGCCTCACCTAATGCTGGCAGTGAGGGGGACGAAACCTCTCGAATCTGAACAATTACCCTTGGCGACGCTTCCGAGCCAGTTCGTTGCGCCCAAGCACCTGGACCTATGGCATAATGGACCGTGACCGAGGTTAATATATGTCCCAGCCAGAGCTGATTTCACCGGCTGGTGTTTCCGCTTCAAAGCCGCCGAGCGCCCCTAACTTCCTGAGTCGCCTGCCCAGACTTCAAACTTTTTCCGCCCTTTCGCATCGTGATTATCGGCTTCTCTGGTTCGGCACACTTTTCTCCAGTAGCGGCCAATGGATTCAGCAGGTTTCGATTAGCTGGTTGACCTACGATATGACCGGATCGGCGTTCCTGCTGGGCGCGGTAAACGGGTTTCGCGCTTTGCCGCTTCTTTTGTTGGGGCCTGTCGGTGGAGTGGCCGCAGACCGGTTGAACCGCAAACGACTCCTTCTCTCTACCCAACTATTCCTGATGGCCGTCACCGTAGTGTTTGCCACAGTGGTGGTCACCGGGCAGGCGCATATTTGGAATATCATCCTGTTCACCTTGCTGACCGGCGTCGCCTGGGCTTTCAACATGCCGGTCCGCCAGTCAATCGTGCCAAACCTGGTGCCCCCTGAAAAACTGGCCAGCGCAATCGCCATTAACTCCGCTGGGTTCAACATCACCCGAATCATCGGCCCTTCACTAGCCGGATTGTTGATCGCGAGTATCGGTGTCGCCGGCAACTTCTACTTACAGGCGCTGGCCTATGTGGGCGTAGCAGCGATGGTGGCCCAGATGCACATCCCACCGATTCCGGGCGCGTCACGCACGGTATCGGTTTGGCGCAACTTGGCCGAGGGAGCAGGCTATGTCTGGCATCACCCGACGCTTCGGACGCAGATGAGCCTCGCGCTTATCCCGGTGGTTATCGCTCTCCCCTACATCACCTTGCTGCCAGTCTTTGCAAAAGATGTGCTACAGGTGGGACCGAGCGGATTTGGGATATTGTCGGCAGCTCCCGGCTTGGGCGCTCTGATTGGCACACTTACAATCGCTACGCTCGGTAATGTCAGGCGGAGAGGGTTGCTTCTATTCGCCTCGCTGATGGCGCTGGGTATTTCATTAATATTATTCTCGATGTCGCGAACCTTTCTACTGAGCTTGGGGATACTGGTGCTGGTGGGCTGCTTCCAGATGACCTATATGACCACCAACCAGACTTTGGTCCAATTGACCACTCCAAACGAGATCCGCGGACGGATAATGGGGATTTATATGCTCAACCAGGGGTTACTCCCCTTAGGAAGCCTCTTTGCCGGCGCGATGGCGGCGTTGTGGAGCGCGCCGCTTGCAGTGTTGGTAATGGGAGTATCCGTTGTATTCCTCACCGGGCTCGCCTTTCTATTCATGCCCTCTATGCGCAACGTGTAGTCAGCGACTTATACTATTTCACGACAACGGTGACACTTTGTGTAGGGGCTTCTTGGATTGGCCTCACCCCCGTCCCCTCTCCAACCCGGTTGGAGAGGGGTGCAGGGGTGAGGCTCTCGGTCAGCCTTATGCCACCAAGTTTGATTTCATCTGCATCGTGAAAGAGTATTGAATTGCGGCAGCCCAACGCGAGTTCGATATTTAACACGCACCCAGTCCCCGCGCGCCTCGCGGCCAGGGTAGATTTCTCAATAGCACAGTTTTCCTATTGACCTTTCCGGTGCAAACCATCTATTCTGAATCTGATTATGAACGACTTTCCGACGGCATCCACCTAGCCCCGTGTCGTCGAGTCGTATGACTGGCCCGGAAGACAAGCAAGAATCAACCTTGGGGTAACTAGAAATCAACCTTTCACGTCGAGACTTCCTTCGCCTTACTGCGTTTGGCGTCATCGCGTTGCCAAATTTGACCGACTCTGATCCTGGTCGGCCAGACCAGAGCCAGGATACTGTGGTAGAGGGCACTGTCGTTGATGTGCTGACGCTTCAACCAGTGGCCGGCGCGTGGGTATCGCTAGAACCACTTGGCCGGCGCGTGCTCACCACCCACCGGGGCCATTTCCGGCTTTACGCGCCACCAGGACGCTACACCGTCTATATTGACGTCAAAGGCTACGTCGGCGCCAGGCTCGTCAACATCGAAATAACCGGCCGGCGTCGCGACCTAGGTCAGATAGAGCTAGTGCCGGTTAACCTGCCGGTACAGGACGAGATGCGACTCTATGAAAAGGTCGTCAAGCAGCCGCAAGTGGAGCCGCCACCGCCGGCGGTGCTGGAGGACCCGCAGCTGAAGGTGGCGGCGGTTGACATACCTAGCACTATCAAAGTGCGCTGGCCGGATGGCAGAGAAGAGTTGGTTAACCTGGATGAGTACCTCAAGGGGGTTGTCCCCAGCGAGGTACCGGCAAGCTGGCCGACCGAAGCACTCAAGGCTCAAGCGGTCGCGGCGAGGTCCTACGCCATCGCCTATTTCAAGGCTTATGGCTACATCTGCACGACGACCTCCTGCCAGGTCTACAACCCTAACTACCGTTGGGCGACCACCGATGCGGCGGTTGACGCTACCAGTGGCGTGGTCGCCGCCTACAATGACTCGGTGATCTGGGCCTTTTTCTTCAGCCGGTGCAACGGGTCCTATACGTTGGCCAGCGAGCACGCTATCAACTGGCAGACCTGCCAGGAAGCGCCCTGGCCTTATGTGCCCTACTGCCGGTCGCGGCCCTGTTGGGGTCATAACCCCTATGCCAGTTCTTGTGTTGGGCCGGGCGTTGGATTCTTCGGACATGGTGTCGGGATGTGTCAGTGGGGCGCTTGGGCGCGGGCCAAGGAGGGCTTCCTATATAGTAACATCATCAAGAACTATTATACTGGCGTGACGGTGAACTCACCGGGCAACCCACCGCCGGCGCCGCAGGCGCTCTCCCAGCCAGCGCGTCTGATCGGCCTGCCAATAACACTCACTTGGAGCGGCGCGGCTGAGAGTTTCAAAGTCGAGCTATGGAACAAAGCCGGCACTTTCCTGACCAGCTCCGGCTGGCTTAGCGGCAACCAATGGTCAGTAGATGGCCTGGCGGCTGACAGTTATTACTGGCGGGTGCGCGGAGGCACGGCCGCCGCCGGCGAAGGCAATTGGAGCAACGTGCAGGCGGTCACCGTGCTACCGATAGCCGCCAGGTTGTATCTGCCGCAAATCAAATCTGGGACCGGCGCCGCAGGCTGGTAGTTTGGTGGCGTCGGCCCAGTTGCCTCTGGTGCGTATCACCCAGAGGTTCCTCTGTAGCGCGGGGCCTTGTGCCCCGCCCCCCAACCATTGCGAGGGACAAGCCCACGCGCTGCTCTGCCTCTCCGCCAACCGGCGCACCCTTATTTTCATCCTTCGTGTGCGGATTGAAAACCCGAATGAGCTATCGCTTTGCCGGTCCCCTCGCTGATAGAGGTGATGTGACACGGCGCTACTTAACGGTTGCAGTGAGCGAATAGCAGAAGTAGAGCATTTGCTATCTGGCTAGCGTCGTCGCCGGCCCATCATCGGTGGCCGGGCTGCGGCGCGTTCGGTCGCCTGGGTCCAGGTCCAGATCGCCCGCCAATATGGGCGTGAAAACTCCCGCCCTTCGAGGACACAGCCGGGCAATCCTTCAAAGATGCTGTTCCACTCAGCCAGGTCAACGCGTATTTTGGCCGACGCTGACACGGGGTTATAGGTGCGGAGCATCTCGCGCAGCAGCAATCGGATATAACCTACTTGCAACTCATCGCCAACGCTGCCAGCGTCGCGTATGGTGACTGCGCCATCAACTTTGACGTGCCACTCTAGAAAAGCTTCTACTATCTCGCTCGGTTGTTTAGGATCGAAGTGGATAAGGACCATCAACTCTTGGCGCGCTATTGCCTCAGCATATTGCTTGCGCTGGGCACGCCCTTCGGGATTTGACATCGTGCGGCGTATGTTTTTCTTTATCTGCTCAATATCATCCAGGGTGGCCATTCTGATCTGGTATCCGGTCTCGGCCATACCTACCCCTTAGCATTTATGTTCACGCAGTCCGCTACTTCGGATAACCGCTGACTCGCCGGTATTGGTGGAAACAATGGAAAACTCGGTAGGATCTAGGTTTCTTGCTCGCATTGTATAACTCTAGGCCACTCGGTGACAAGCAGAGGAATAGCAAGGTTCCGCGTAATTGTTCAGATTCGAGAGGTTTTGTCCCCCTCACTGCCAGCATTGGGTGAGGCCGACCTCATCCCTGACCCCCTTCTCCTGCGAGGAGAAGGGGGAACTGACACTCGTGGGGACACCCTCACATCCCTCGGCCAGGGCTTTGCCCTTGCAAC
>JBCLEL010000214.1:0-4362 GCA_038913435.1 Chloroflexota bacterium | reverse complement strand
CACACTCTCTAAGGGGTGCAGGGGCGAAGTGACGGGGGATGTGGGGGTGTTCCCCCACTAATCATTTCCCCTTCTCCTCGAAGGAGAAGGGGTCAGGGGATGAGGTGGCCTTCACTCGTGAAGGATCAGGCCAAACAGTTATGGGTGAATAGCTATTTTGAATTGGGAGGAGGATATGAGCCGTTAGGCTCATCTGCAACAATGAAAAACGGTAGGAGACAAGCTCCTACCCTACGTACTAATGAGAAAGCGGCATCATTTTCAACCTGGTGATTGGCGCGTACTTGAGACAACCCGGACAGGATGATCGTCCGAATAGGCTGCTATAATCCGCTTACAGATGTCAACAAACACCGCCTACGACCTACTCAAAGAACTGAATCCCGACCAGCAACGGGCAGTCCTGACAACCAGCGGGCCGTTGCTGGTTCTAGCCGGCCCCGGCTCCGGCAAGACCAGGCTCATCGTACACCGCATCGCCTATTTGATCCGCGAAGCCGGCGTCCGCCCGGAGCAGGTCCTGGCCCTCACCTTTACCAACCGGGCTGCCCTGGAAATGAAGGAGCGCCTGGCGCTGACGATACCCCAAGCCGCCTGGCGGATCACCGCCGGCACATTCCATAGCGTATGCGCCCGCTGGCTGCGCATAGATGGCCAAGAGATTGGGGTAGCCTCGAACTACTCAATCTATGACGTAGACGAACAGGTCCGGCTGGTCAAAGAGGCGCTCGATGAACTGAACATAGACAGAAAGCGATACTCGCCGGGCTCCGTACAGGCCATGATCTCCTATGCGAAGAACAAGAGCGCCGGTGGCCCCATCCAGATACCGGCCGGCACAATGGGACTATCCGGACAGACGCCACAGGCGATCTTCGACCGCTATCAGAAGAAGCTGGCTGAACACCGGGCCCTCGATTTTGACGATTTGCTGCTGAAGGCCATCGAACTGTTGCACGAGCGTTCGGAGATTCGTGAAAAATACCGCTCGCGCTACGTTCACCTGATGGTTGATGAGTTTCAAGACACTAATGCGGTCCAGTACCGGTTGCTGAAGCTATTGGCCCCGTCAGAAGGTTCGATCTGCGTCGTTGGCGACGAGGACCAGAGTATTTATAGCTGGCGCAACGCCGACCTGACCAACATCCTCAACTTCCCGACCGACTTCGGAGAGGTCGAGACGCTGCCGTTGGGTCAGAACTATCGCTCGACGCCAAACATCATCGAAGCCTCTGCCGCTTTGATCAGCGCCAACCGGTTGCGCCACGGCAAACGCCTCTGGACTGAGAACCCGCCCGGCGACCCGGTGACGGTGATTGAATGTGATAGCGACGAAGAGGAAGCGGAGATGATCGCCGCCCAGATCAGGAAATCCCGCCGCCTGGGCATCCCACTGAATGACGTGGCGATCCTATACCGCACCAACGCTCAATCGCGCATCTTGGAGACGACGTTTGCCCGCGAAGGCATACCGGCTAGAGTCATCGGCCTCCGCTTCTTCAACCGGGCCGAGGTGCGCGACATTGTGGCCTACCTTTACACCGCCTTCAATCCCTACGACGACGCTCATCTGCTCCGAATCATAAACGTGCCGGCCCGCGCGATTGGCGCCAAGACGGTGGCCGGCCTTCGTGACTACGCCGAGCGGTACGGACTGAGTCTGAGTCAGGCGCTGGACAGGCTATTTCTCGATAGCGATGACAAAGGGCAGACGGCGGTCGCCGGCTTGCGAGGGATTGAGGCGTTGCGGATATTCCACCAGGTTATCGCTGGCCTGCGGCGCAAGATCGAGCAAGACTCGCCGGCCGAGGTTGTGCGCTATGCGGTTAAGGAAAGTGGCTATGCCGGATTCATCAACGAGCTACCAGACTCGGAGGACCGCCTGGCGAACCTGGACCAGTTGCTCGGCATGGCCCATGGCTACCCTGGCGCCGGGTTGGAAGCGTTGGCAGAGTTCTTGCAACAGGTGTCTCTGGTGTCCGATGCCGATAGCTACTCAAAGGAAGCCGATGCAGTCACGCTGGCCACCTTCCACGGCGCCAAGGGGTTGGAGTTTGATCTCGTCTTCGTGACCGGGCTGGAAGAGGGTCTTTGCCCGCATACGCGCTCGATGTATGACATGCCCCAGCTCGAAGAGGAGCGCCGGCTGGTTTACGTCGGCATGACTCGCGCTCGGAAGCGCCTGTTCCTAAGCTACGCCGAGATGCGTAGGGGCGGCGCCGGCCCGATGACCTTCGGCCCGTCACGTTTTCTCGACGAACTTGCCGGTAACGTTCAGACCATTACCGCCCGGGATCTGATGCGTGGCGCAACGCCAGGCCGGGTGGTCAAACCGGTCGAACTGAAAAGACCGGCTCCGGCCGCTCGGTTGGAAGCGCCCTTCCGGCCGGCCGATAAGGTGCAGCATGGCAAGTTCGGCGTTGGCACGGTCATAAGCTGCAAGCCGGCTGGTGACGACTATGAAGTCGAAGTGGTCTTCGCCACCGAGGGACTGAAAAAGTTGATGCAAGGCTTTGCGAACCTGGCGAAAGTTTAGGCTGCTAATACTCTTTCGCGATGCGAGTGATGTGATGTCTTTGCGTTCCTTCAATCTGCCAAGAGCGTGGGACAGGGCGCACACATCGGTGCGCCCCTACCGAGTATTGTCGTTCTCGTAGGGGCAGATCTGCGTGTCTGCCCGAAAGCCCGGCTCGAACCAGCCTAGGCAATAGGGTCATGTGAAAGTCGAGTCGTGATCAATGAAACCCCCTCACCCGGCGTCGCTCCGCTCCGCCGACCTCTCCCAGAGGGAGAGGTGATCCCGGAGTGGCATCCGCTAGTGCTCTCTCCCTCTGGGAGAGAGCTAGAGTGAGGGTCGTACCCTGGCTTGGGTTGACTTTGCAAAGGCCCAGCCTAGGCAAGGGGCATCTTATCCCATTTATAGTGAAATAGTATAATATGTCGCGCTCGCCCCGAATCTATCTGACCAATCTGTCTGCGCCGATGCCGCTGCCGGCGAAGGTCTGGCTGATTCTACGAAACAGCGCCATCAGAATCTACAAGCGGCAGACGTGTTGCGGCCATCCCGGTCAGCCGGGATGTTGAGAGGCTGACTCTCCCTCTGGTTCAGAGGGACATCACCATCATTGAGCGAGCCGACCGATGGTCATGCCGGCCTCCTCAACCGCCTGTTGGTCGGTCAGGCCGGCGACATAGTCGCAGGCCAGCCGGTCAAGGGCTTCCTCGCCAAATAGTTGGCGCAGGTTGGCCGGCAGCAGGTCGGGATTGGCCCGGTACTTGGCGAAGAGCCGGCCAAACGCCTCTCTAGCTAGCTCCTCGTTGCCGGCGACCGTCGGGTGAGCGTAAACCCGCTCGCGCAACAGCGCCTTCAGCTCGCGGTGATCGCTTTCGCCCGATTCAGAAAAGACCACAATTGGTTCATCGCAGCTCCGAACGTCGTCTATCGAACCGAGATTCAGGTCGTGGATCCTTTGCCAAGTGGTCTCGATCACGTCACGCGCCTGAAGGTCAATGATTAGACGGATGGCTTGGTGACGGGCAATGGCGGGGTCTGCGGCCTGATCCATCTGGGTCATAGCCTGACGCCAGAGTCTTAGCGAGATCAAGTCTTCGGTTGCCAGGAGGCCGGCCTGCAAGGCGTCGTCCAGGTCGTGGGCGTTGTAGGAGATGGTGTCGGCCAGGTCAACGATCTGGGCCTCGACTAGATGGCCGGGTTGGCCTTTGACCAGCCGGCCATAGTCGTCATACCAGCGCGGCTTCTGGAGGCCGGCCAAGACCTCCGGCGTAAGGTTGAGGCCAGGGAAGTCCGGGTAGCGACGCTCTAGTTTAGTCAATATGCGCGATGCCTGCCGGTTGTGATTGAAGCCGCCTTCGTCACCGACTATCCGGTCGAGCGCCTGCTCGCCTATATGACCAAATGGTGGATGCCCGATGTCGTGGGCCAGGGTGATAGCCTCCACCAAGTCTTCGTTGGCTCGGAGGCTGCGGGCGATTGTCCGGGCGAGGGCCGAAACTTCAATCGTGTGGGTAAGGCGCGTTCGATAAATATGCGGACGGGTGACTGAAAAGACCTGAGTCTTGCCCTCCAGCCGACGAAAAGCGGCGGTATGGATGATACGGTCGCGGTCGCGTTGGAAGGGGGAGCGCAGGTCGTGCGACTCTTCCGGATAGCGCCGGCTGGCTGATTGGCTGGCGCGCATCGCGTAAGGCGCCAGCCAGTCTTCCAAAATACGCCAAGATTGGCTGGGACTAGAGTCTTTCCCTGGAGCGATAGAGCCGCTCACTATTTTGTCGGTAGGTCTGGCGCCGCCGAGCAACCTTCAGTCGTCTTTCGCCGGACCGAGACGATTCCACTCGCCAGCG
>JBCLEL010000213.1:0-4392 GCA_038913435.1 Chloroflexota bacterium | reverse complement strand
GACCAGCCCTTACTTGCTTCAGCACGCCCACAACCCGGTTGACTGGTATCCCTGGGGGCCTGAAGCGTTAGCTAGAGCGAAATCGGAAAACAAGCCTATCCTGCTGAGCGTGGGGTATTCGGCCTGTCACTGGTGCCACGTGATGGAGCACGAGTCGTTCGAGGACTCGGAGATCGCCGCCTTGATGAACGAGCTATTCGTGAGCATCAAGGTTGACCGGGAAGAGCGGCCCGATGTTGACGCAATCTACATGGAAGCGGTACAGGCGATGACCCAACATGGCGGCTGGCCGATGACCGTGTTTTTGACACCCGATGGCGAGCCGTTTTATGGCGGGACTTATTTTCCGCCGACCGACCGCGGTGGTATGCCGGGCTTTCCACGGGTGCTCGCGGCAGTAGCTGACGCGTATCAAAATCGGCCGGACGAGATTGCCAAGAGCGCCCAGGAGCTGACCGGGATAATAAACCAACACGCTATGGAACGGGTTGAGTCGAGTCAACTTAGTGACCAGATCATCTCCGCCGCTTTCAGTGGCTTGGAAGGTCAGTTTGACTGGGCGATGGGCGGGACCAAAGGGTCGCCTAAGTTTCCCCAACCGATGACAATTGAGTTCCTGCTGCGTGTTTACAAGCGCACCGGCGAAGAAAAGGCGCTGAATATGGCGACGCTCACCCTCGACCGGATGGCGCGTGGCGGTATGTACGACCAGATTGGCGGCGGCTTTCATCGTTACTCGGTTGACTCTGATTGGCTAGCGCCGCATTTCGAGAAGATGCTGTACGACAACTCGCAACTGGCGCTGGCCTATCTGCATGCTTACCAGGTCACCGGCCGGCCATTCTACCGGCGGATCGTCGAGGAGACGCTCGACTATGTATTGCGCGAGATGACCGATCCGGCCGGCGGCTTCTACTCGACGCAGGATGCCGACAGCGAAGGTGAAGAGGGCAAGTTCTACATCTGGACTCGGCCCGAATTGCGGTCGGCGCTTGGGCCGGAGCTGTCTCGACTGGTCGAACGCTATTATGCCGTCACTGCCGAAGGCAACTTCGAGGGGCATAACATCCTTTGGCTACCGCGCTCGCCGGCTAAGATCGCCGGCGAACTAAGCATCTCGGAGGAACAGCTTGATGACCAGATTCAACAGGCGCGAAAGAAGCTGTTCGCCGTCCGTGAGCAACGGGTGAAACCCGGACGTGACGACAAGATACTGGCTGGCTGGAATGGCCTAATGTTGAAGGCGTTTGCGGAGGCCGCAACAGTGCTCGAAGGTAGGAACAAGGCCGATACCGGCCCCTACCTTCGGGCGGCCATCGCCAATGCCAACTTTGTCCTAAGTGTGATGCGCCGAGACGGCCCGCTTTTGCGGGTCTATAAGGACGGCCAAGCGAAGATGCATGGCTTCCTGGAGGACTACGCTTGCTTCGCCGACGGGCTGCTAGCTTTGTATGAGGCGACGTTTGACCCGAAGTGGTTCGTGGCGGCGCGGGAGCTGATTGACCAGATGGGCATACTATTCGCCGACCAAGAGGGCGGCGGCTTCTTTGACACCTCCATCGAGCACGAGAAGCTTGTCAGCCGGCCCAAAAACGTCTTTGACAACGCCACTCCGGCCGGCAACTCGGTCGCTTGCGACGTTCAGATGAAGCTGTCGCTATTCACCGGCGACTTCGAATATGCCCAACGGTCGCTTGAATACCTGGAACGAGCCGCTCAGTTGGCGCTGCGCTATCCGAGCGGCTTTGGCCGGACTCTCTGCGCGATGTACTTCGCGCTGACGGCGCCGGTTGAGATCGCTATTGTCGGCGATCCAGGGTCGGAAGAGACCGCCAGGCTGCTCGACGTTGTATACGGCGAGTACCGGCCGGACCAGGCGGTGGCCCTCAAGTCTCCCGACGACGACCAGGCCGGCCAGGTCATCCCATTGCTGGCCCACCGCGAGGCAATCGAAGGCCGGGCGACGGCCTACGTCTGCCAACACCACAACTGCAAGCTGCCGGTCACCACGCCGGAGGCCCTGCGCGAGCAGTTGGCCGAGATCGCCGGCTGAGGCCGAAGTTGCGAAATCCTCGTATCAGCCGTATTGATTGAAATGTAGAAAACTGCTATATATTGCCCCCAGAACTATTGTTCGTTGCGGCCTTCTGCCAAGCTTCTTGGAGGAACAAAATGACTGGGGAAACATTAGGTAAGACTTTAGCCTTCCTGGGTTTGTACCCAAACCAATCCAAAGACGGGTTCTTGGGTGCGATACTCATCACTGACATTCAAGGTGTCCCGAAAGAATTTCGCGCTACGCACCCCGTTCGGCCCACATTGGTTCAAAAACCTTTGTATGGTGAAGCCCTCGAACCCTACATCGGTGTAGAACTTTGCGGTAAACCTCTCCTGAGATCTATCACCAACAAGCCTGATTTGGTGGTGGTTGCCTCAAATTATCTACTGAGGGTGCGCTCCGCCGGCAACTGCCCGGTAATCTACGTTCGGCGAGCTGGTGAGGTGATCGAGGTGGATAGCTCCGGCGGCGCCACTCGCACCCTGCAGCGGGACCGAATGGACAGCCCTACAGGCAGGTTTCAGCCCATCGTCTATGAGACTAACCTGGATTTCGCCGAAGACAGAGAAGCGGCCAGATCTTTGGCGAACGAAGCCTTCAAATACGTTGATTTGGTCGAACCTTTCACCAGGATCCAGACGGCGCTGGGGGTGCTAGCCGCCCAGCCGGACAGCAAATTCAAATGACTATTTTGGCCGAAACAACAATTCCCGTTAAGCCCGATACCTCTAAACTGCCGCTCCTTGCTCGTTTATTACCTTTGCATTCCCCCTCGATAGTTCTTCTCGATAGCGTCCCGGTCGTACCCCGCCAGTCGCGTTGGTTAGATGTTTTTCATCCCCCCTCGATAGTTCTCCTCGATAACCCCGAAATCTCCTTAGCCCAGGCTTCAATATCGCAGGTAGTAGTGCCCCCGGTAGAACAGCCGGCTGTGTCGGCTGATTTCAGTCCTTCGTGTCCTGAGATTCAGCCGATTGATTTCCTCTTGGCTGGACCGATGTACTGCGGTGTCGTTCGTCTGCTCCAGGAACCGCCAACCGAGGTAGTAAGCGGATTTCGGATTGAAGACCCTGCCCTTGTAGAGGAAATCTCATTGGTTGCCCAGCCTGAGGTGAGTGACAACCTGACGTTCTTGTTTGAGGGGCTTGGGTTGCTTCTACCTGAGATTGTTTCAATTGACATGCGTTTGGGGACTCCTGGCAGAGACGGGAAGTTATACATCAAGGAGGAGGCAAGACAGGCTCAACTTCCCGGTATTGCGCGGGCAGACACAAACCAGAGATGCAGGCATGGTCAGATCAAGCAATGGTGTAGCCTCTGCAAAGACGAGGAAACGAAAGAGAAGCGGGAACGCGAGCAAGGGATTCGCAAACCTGACCCATTTGAGATCATTCTTCCCGGCTTGTACCCACCGATCTCGATAGATGATTTCGTTAATCCCATTGATCTTCCGCCGGGAAAGGATTTATTCCCTTTCCAGCGACAGGGCGTGAAGTTCCTGGCCGAACATGAAAGCGCCTTACTAGCTGATGGGATGGGTTTGGGCAAATCGATCCAAGCGATATTCGCTGCCCGTCTGCTGTTTCGACTCCCAAACCCAAAGGTCTCCAAAGTTTTGGTGATCTGTCGCAAATCAGTGTTGACCCAATGGCGTCTCTTCTTCGAGGAGTGGGCGCCCGAACTTCGCGTCCTCCAAATTCGCGGCCCCAAAGACGTGCGAGCCCAACAGTGGCGTAACGCGCCGCACGTGCTGATCGTCGTCTACGAAACACTACGGGAGGACATCGAAAACCTCGATGTGCAGTCACGAAACTATAGTCTCGTGATCCTGGACGAAGCTCAGCAGATCAAGAACGACAATCAGATCTCCCAGGCGGTGAAACGCCTGAAAGCGAAATACCGTTGGGCGCTGTCCGGAACACCAATGGAAAACCGGATCGAAGACGTTATTTCAGTGTTTGACTTCGTTTGCCCGGGTCTCTTCAAGGAGGATTGGCTATATACCCCTAGCGATGTGCGTGAGCGAATCAGGCCATACCTATTACGCCGGCGTATAGTACAAGTGCTAAAGGACTTGCCACCCAAATATGTTATTGAAAAACGGCTTGAACTGACCCCTGCCCAACGCAATTCGTACGACCGTATGGAACGGGAGGGGGTGCAGGGTATCACGGAACTGGGTGATAAAGCCACCCGCGTGCACGTATTTGCTCTGATAACCGAACTGAAGCAGCTTTGCAATTTCGATCCGGCGAGCGGGGAAAGTTGCAAGGCTGACTTCCTCACTGAATACTTGGTGGACAAGATTCAGCCAGACGAAAAGGTATTGGTGT
>JBCLEL010000212.1:0-4396 GCA_038913435.1 Chloroflexota bacterium | reverse complement strand
CAGCGTTCGACTCAATCGGTAGAACGAATCGTTGCGCTGCCACCGAGAGAAGTTGGGTTAAGCGATCAGCAGGTCAACGAAGTGCCGGGCCGAGCCGGCCCGCCACTTCGGGATGACGTGCGGCGTAAATGGGCTGATGCGCTTGATAACGCCCGGCGCGGCCAGCCGGCCGAGTTGGCCGGCTTGGCTGGCGCGTCCTTCGCCGAGGCTGACATTTGGGACTATGCTAGACGCGGCCAGGCGCTGGCGCTGTTAGACGAGCCATCGTTAAGTAGGACGGCTATCGAAGAAAGCGCGGCGCACGCTGAAGCGATCTACGCCGACTCGGTCGCTGCCAGCGTCTGGCCCTCGGCCTTCAAAGACTGCCACTGGCCGGCCGAGCGCGTCATCCAGCGCCTGGAAGCCGGCGCGGGCCTGACGCTGTCCTGGCGGGCCGACAGCACCGCCGGCGCTGACGGCAACACTATCTCGTTTGACCGGGCCTTTGAGCCAGTAGCCAGCTACGGCGGCCGGCTCAAGCTGCTGATGGACGACCTGGAGCGTCTCACCGTTCGCCAGAAAGCCGTCGTCGTCATAGTCACTCAGCAGTCTCGACGGATCAAAGACCTGGCGCTGGAATGTAACCTCGCCGTTAAGGATGCCGATCCATCGGCCAACGAGTTGGAGCCGTTCGTCCATTTCGCGCACGGATCGGCCAGTGGCGGCTTCCGACTAGAGACCGGCCTGAACAAGCTCGTCTTGCTCACTGACAGCGAGCTATTCGGCTGGCGCCGGCCGGCTCGCGCCACCCGCAGCCGGCGCACCCCCCGCGAGTCATTCCTGACCGACCTGACCCCCGGCGACCTGGTAGTCCATATCGAGCACGGCGTCGGCAAATACGTGGGGTTGAAACGCCTAGCGCAGGATGGCGTCAGCAAGGACTATGTGGAGATTGAATATGCCGCTGATGATCGCCTGTTTGTGCCGACCGACCAGTCCGACCGCGTCAGCCGCTACATCGGTCTCTCTGAACATCAGCCGGCCTTGCACCGGCTGGGCGCTTCCGACTGGGCGCGGGCGAAATCGCGCGCGCGCTCCGCCGTCCGTTCGATAGCGAAGGATCTGCTTGAACTGTACTCTGCCCGCCAGGTGTTGCCTGGATACGCTTTCTCGCCCGATTCGGTCTGGCTGAACGAGTTGGCCGACAGCTTCCCGTTTCGAGAGACGCCGGACCAGCAGCAGGCGATCAACGATGTCAAGCGGGACATGGAAAGCCCTCATCCGATGGACCGACTTATCTGCGGCGACGTTGGCTACGGCAAGACCGAGGTTGCCCTGCGCGCCGCTTTCAAGGCGGTGATAGACGGCAAGCAGGTCGCAATCCTGGTGCCAACCACCGTCCTGGCCCAGCAGCACTACAACACCTTCCGCGAGCGGTTGCAGGCTTTTCCGGTCCGGGTCGAGATGCTCTCCCGCTTCCGGTCCGAGCGCGAGCAACGTGAAGTCGCGGCCGGCCTGCAGGCCGGCGCCGTTGACATCTGCATCGGCACTCATCGTCTGTTGCAACAGGACGTGCGGTTCAAGGACTTAGGCTTAGTCGTAATTGACGAGGAGCAGCGGTTCGGCGTGGCCCACAAGGAGCACTTGAAGCGCCTGCGCCGCGAGGTTGATGTCCTGACGTTGACGGCAACCCCGATCCCACGCACCCTGCACATGTCGTTGGCCGGCGTCCGCGACATGACGACGATGGACACGCCGCCGGAGGACCGCTTGCCGATCAAGACCTACGTTGCCGATCATGATGACCGGCTAATACGCGACGCCATCCTGCGCGAGATTGACCGTGGCGGGCAGGTCTACTTCGTCCACAATCGCGTTCAGACGATCCATCAGATGGCTGTCCGGCTGAGCGAGTTAGTACCGGAGGCCAGCTTTGCCGTGGGCCACGGCCAGATGGCCGAAGACGACCTCGAACAGGTGATGATGGACTTCGCCGCCGGCCGCTACGACGCGCTGGTGTGCAGCACGATCATCGAGTCCGGCCTCGACATACCGAACGTCAATACGATCATCGTCAACGACGCCGACCGCTTTGGCCTGGCCCAGTTGTACCAGCTACGGGGCCGGGTCGGGCGCGGCGCTAATCGGGCCTACGCCTACTTCTTGCATCGCAAGGACCGGGTCTTGAGCGAGGTTGCCGAGAAGCGGTTGCGGACGATCTACGAGGCAACCGAGCTAGGCGCCGGCTTCCAGATCGCCTTGAAGGACCTGGAGATTCGCGGCGCCGGCAACCTGCTGGGGGCTGAGCAGCACGGCCACGTCGCCGCCGTCGGCTTCCATCTGTACAATCAGATGCTGGCCGAGGCGGTGCAAGAGCTGAAGGGCAAGCCGGTGCAACGCCTGCCGGTTGTGACCATTGACGTGCCGCTGGAAGCCTACCTACCCGACAGCTATGTACCGGACGAGGCTGGCCGGCTGAACATCTACCAGCGGTTGGCGGGAGCGGCCAGCCCGGAGCAGATCGGCCAGATCACCCAGGAGATGGCCGACCGCTTCGGCCCCTTGCCGACGCCGGCCTTGAACATCTGCTTCGCCGCCCAACTACGGGTGCTGGCGGTCCAGGCCGGCGCTCAGGCCGTTGACCACCAAGACCACCAGATCACCATTAGGCTCGGCAGTTGGGCACGGTTGAACCGTGGCCGGCTTCAGCAACGCTTTGACGAGAAGATCAAAGTCGGCCAGTCGCAGATCAGGATACCGCTTACTGACGGCAAAGCCGGCTGGCCGGCCCTGCTGGAGCAGGTCTTGCAGGCGATGGTTGAGGAGACACCGGTGACAACTACTTCCACAGCGGAGCGTAATGCCATCTAAACTGAGAGGCGGTCGTTTACGGTAAGTTACTTGTTGTAGGGAATATTTCACGATGGAATGGCACCGATTTTATAGCCAATGGTTGCGGACTGCTTTTTGGCATCCACTAGGTGTCGCCGCTTTGATTGCTGGCATCATCGGAGTGTTGTTGCCTGTCCTTGAATACTTTCTTCCTGGTTTGAAGGTGGTTCTCAGCGATTTGGCCCGGCTACTACCGCTAGCGGTTTTTGGTGTCCTGGCTCTGCCGCGCCTAATACTTGCGCCCTATTGGTTGTACAACAACAAGATATCTGAGTTGGAGGTGGAGCTTAATAGCGTAAGAGAGCAATTCGAGACTAGGGAAAAGTTACGTGCTTCCACCGTGGCACTGAACCGTTTCATATCAGAGTGCAACTCATTAGATTGGCAACTTCGTAGGTTAGACGATGTTGGTGAGTTACCAAAGTACATTGATCAGGCTGAGAAATGGAGGCTAGCTGTTCTCACTTTCCTTCAGGGTGAGTTCCCAGAGTTCGTCGGGCAGTTTGAAAGCGACGCTGGCCTGCCGTTTCAAGGTGTTTTAGTCGGTTCCAAAGAGCGTGCTGGGCTAGTTAACTACTTACAACGACGCTCAGCGAGGCTAGGAGAATTGCTAGCAAGGATGCAGGGTCTTTTACATGGAGACACAACTCAGCGGAAGCAGTAGCGCGAGGTCTTGTCCCTCGCATCGCCGTGTAGGTGTGGCGGGGCGCAAGGCCCCGCGCTACGGCTGAGCAAGATCAAATAAGAAGATCGGGGACTCCAATCTCTTGGAGGACAACCGAGTTCGCCCTTGGAGTGGCTACCAGGGGGTTCCGCGGTCACCCGACCTGGAATAATTATAACACAAACGCTTACATATTCCCGCTGGACGGCGGGAACGCCGGCTGGCCGGCCCTGCTGGAACAAGTCTTGCAGGCGATGGTTGAGGAGACGCCGGTTGCGCCGGCGGTAGTCAGCTCCCAGTAGGCCACTGAATATCGTAATGGCTTACGGACGTGGTAATATTGAAATGGATGTATTGCGTACAAATGAGGTATTACCGTGAGTGGTTTGGAAACAACTATGACTCAAAAAGGTCAGGTCACCATACCCGCCGAAATCCGCGCTCGGTTGGGACTCAAGCCAAAAGACAAGGTGCAGTTTGAGCTAAAGGAAGGTACGGTCACGATCAGGCCGGTGCCATCACGGATCAGGCGTCACTTTGGCGCGGTCACTGCGCCTGGCGAGCGCCTAGACTGGCGGGCGGAGCGCGAGGCGTTTGAGGAAGGGGTAGCTGAAGACGTGGTCGCGGAAGACCGCTGATGCCTACGCCCCGCTTTCTTGACACCAACATACTTCTTCGCTACTTCACCACCAGTGATCCCGACAAGGCGCGTCGCGCGAGACTGTTGCTAGAGCGAGTAGAACGGGGTGAGGAGAAGGTAATTACCTCAATGTTCGTAATATTTGAGACCGTCTTCACCCTTGAGCGCAGCTACAAAGTCCCCAAGGATCGAATCCGCGAAATGGTAGGTGACGTGGTGTC